>JBGUUN010000397.1:0-12346 GCA_045133555.1 Oscillospiraceae bacterium | reverse complement strand
CTGCTTTGCAGACTGTATGACCCGGATGAGGGCGAGATCTTATTAAACGGCATCGATATCCGGAAATACCGCTATGAGGATTACATGAAACTGTTCTCGGTTGTGTTCCAAGATTTTGCTCTGTTTGCGTTCTCGCTTGCGGATAATGTGGCAGCAGGGGAAAAGGTCAATCGGGATAAGGTAATGGACTGTCTGCATAAAGCCGGATTCGGAGATCGCCTTGCATCACTTGAACAGGGGATCGATACACCGATTTATAAAAAGCTGGATGAAAACGGTGTCGAGATATCCGGCGGTGAAGCACAGAAGATCGCGATCGCAAGAGCGCTGTATAAGGATGCACCGTTTATTATATTGGATGAACCGACCGCAGCACTCGATCCGATCACGGAAGCGGAGATCTATGAGAAATTCGACGGAATCGTTGGGGATAAAACGGCTGTTTATATCTCGCATCGTCTGTCCTCCTGTCGATTCTGCGATGAGATTCTGGTTTTTGATGCGGGTAAGATCGTACAGAAAGGAAGTCATGATGTCTTGGTTTCGGAGGAATCAGGATTGTATTACGAACTTTGGAATGCACAGGCACAATATTATACCGAAGAATAAAGAAAGAGCCAACCGAAAGGTTGGCTCTTTTAGAGTAAATTGATTTGATCAGCCGATGAAGTCTTTTAAGCCGACTAAGAAAACGACCAGAATAACAACCGGAAGAATATAGGTCATGTACGGTTTCATCCATTTTTGAACCTTTAAGCCTTTACCGGTATTTGCTTCTTTGATGAAGTTATCCCAACCCCAACCGTATTTGGAAACACAGAATAAGGTAAAGATCAAGGAACCGAGCGGCAGTACGAAGTAGCTGACGATAGCGTCTTCCAGAATCAGAATGTTGGAACCCTCGCCCAGCGGCTGGATCGCACTCCAGACATTCAAGCCTAAAACTGCCGGCAGGGAGAGTAAGAACAGAGCAACGCCGTTGATAACAGCTGCTTTCTTTCTGCTCCAGCCAAACTGATCCATGGTGCAGGCTAAGATATTCTCAAATACTGCGAATACGGTAGAGAGTGCTGCGAAGGAGAGGAAGATGAAGAATAAGCTGCCCCAAACATTGCCAAGCGGCAGGCTGTTGAAGATGTTCGGCAGAGTGATGAAGATCAGATCAAAACCGGAATCCGGATTTACACCGTATGCAAAGCATGCCGGGAAGATGATCAGACCTGCGGTGAATGCAACAAAGGTATCCAGAACACAGATGTTGATGGATTCGCCGAGCAGGCTTCTGTCTTTGTCAAAGTAGCTGCCGAAGATCGCCATGGAACCCATACCAAGGCTTAAGGTAAAGAATGCCTGGTTCATTGCGTTAACGATAACGGTACCGATACCTGCTTCTTTCATTCTGTCAAGGCTCGGGATCAGGTAGAATTTTAAGCCTTCTTCACCGCCATCCTGGAAGATACTGTTGATTGCTAAGATCACCATGATGACGAGTAAAGCACTCATCATGTATTTGCTGATACGCTCTAAGCCTTTCTGAATGCTGAAAGAGCAGACGATAGCTGCCAGCAGAACGACAATGCCCATAAATACGGTCATCCAAACCGGATCAGCTTGGATCCCCGCAAAGAATTCTTTGCAGGCAGCTGCATCCATTCCGGTCAAACCGCCGCTTACCGCGGTGGTGAAGTAACGGATCAACCAGCCGGTGATGGTGGTATAGGACATGAGAACAAGGTAGTTGCCGATCAGTGCAATTTTACCGTGAATATGCCACTTACTGCCTTTCGGCTGAAGCTCTTCATACATCTGTACCGGGCTTTTTCTTGCCGCACGGCCGATGGAGAACTCCATGGTCATAACCGGGAGACCCAGAATGACAAGGAAGAATAGATAGATCAATACGAAGATACCGCCGCCATACTGACCGACCATGTACGGGAACTTGTAAACGTTACCGAGACCGATCGCACAGCCGGCACTCAAGAGGATGAAACCGAGACGGCTTCCGAGACGCTCTCTACTCATAGAATAACCTCACTGTCAAAAAAATTTAGTCTGTATCATCGGATACGGACTCACACTCAAATATTATATCGGTTTACTTTCTCTTTGTCAAGATGTTTTATCCCTGTAAAGCTAAAAAACTTTACATTCCCACGCATTCCCAGATAAAAAGACCGCAGATTTTCTGCGGTCTTGCTGTTTTATATCATTTGAATCTTCTGCCGGTACTTTCCAAGAATAAGCGCAAAGCCAAAGTCCAGTCGGTCTGGATGATGTCAAAGCCCTTATCGGCAAGCCAGCCCCAACCGTATTCCGGACCGATGGTGATTGCGGTATCGTCGGAATGTTTTGCGGTGAGCTGAGCATTGTAGTCATAGATGATGGAGTTGACCCAGATGAGCTTGTTGTCTGCGTGCATCTTTGCGATATATGCATCGCTGCAAAGCTCATGATCTTCACGGTCGAATAAAACCTCAGCACCGATGTAGTTGATATTGCGGGATTTTAACATTTCGTGCAGACCTTCATCTTTGGTGATGACCGGGAGATAAGCGATTTCCGGTGCGTAGGACTCGATGATATCGAGCAGGTCTTTGTTCGGTGCGGTCTTGACCACGATCTGATCTTTCATGTCATGTTTGCGGATCAGATCCGAGATGCGCTCCGGGTGATCCCAGAATTTATCGATATTGATAAAGCAGCGATTTTTGTATCTTTCAAATACCTCATCCAGGGTGCAAAGACCGCATTCGGTAGGTGCACGGTCGTAGTTGACGTAACGCAGTTTCCGGATCTCGTCATCGTGCATGCTCGGGATATGGCATTGTAAATCCAGATGGGCACGCTCCATACCCGGATGGAAGGAGAATAAGGTACCGTCGGCACTCATGCTTGCGTCGACCTCGATCATATCGGCACCGTGTGCAATCGCTGCATCGTATGCGGCAATGGTATTGCACGGGATATTTCCCGCAGCGGCACCGCGGTGTGCGGTGATAATAATACGCTGTTTTGCAGCTTCAAACAGATTCATAGCCATGATTTTGCCCTTTCTTACAGCAGATCTTTGAAATATACGATGTTGGATTCGATCGGTTTGAGTTCGCCTGCTTCGATCCTCTTGATGACCGAGACGATGCGGTCATTTACCGGAGTTTCAACAGCACATTTTCTGCCCCAATCGCAGACCACACCGTTGATGGCATCGATCTCACAGGTTTTGCCGTGACGAATATCCTGCAGCATCGACGGGACGATACCGGCATGCTTCTTCATTGCAATCGGTACAATGAACGTTGCGATCGCACGTTTGATCGGATTGGTATAGTAGAATAATTTGGTGATGTCTTTGCCCTGAACCGGTGCGAAGGTGATGTTTGCACTGTGTCCGACATCAATGACCTCTTTGATACAACGGACAGCGATTTTGCGTGCGATCGGATGACCCGCAACATCACCGAAGGTGCCGCCGAGTACGGTACCCAGTCCCGAGAAGGTCGCATTGATCAGCAGTTTCGACCAACGTGCACCCAGCAGATTTTCTTCTTCGTGTACCGGACACATCAGCTCAAGTAAGGATTTGACTCTTGCAAACTGTGCATCCGAAATGCCCTCCATCTTGCCCATATGGAAGGAGAGTGCTTCCGGCTCACTGGTTAAGGTGCAGACACCCGGTGCGGTCATACCCGCACCCCATTCTACGGTACAGCCCATGGTGCGGTGTTCGCCGATGATATCGGCAATGCCCGGCTCAGGCAGACCGTTTTGTAAGGTGACGATAACACCGTCATCAGCCAAATAGTCTTTTAAGAAGGTGACGACCTCACGGTTTTGCAGCTGCTTGGTCATCAGCAGAATGACATCGTAGATACCGTCCATCTCATCCGGCGTAACGGCATGGACCGGCACTGTCATCTCCACCGTACCGGTGATGCGCGCACCGTGTTCCTTCAATGCGGCAATGTGTGCTTTGTTGCGGTTGACCAGGGTAACATCAGCCCCTTTTTGACTCATATATGCGCCTAAAACCGTACCGAGAGAACCGGCACCGTAGATAGCACAGCGAATATCTTTCATAATCAACACTCCTTTATTATTTTTCTTCATTATAGCACAGAGCATAGAGAATTGCAATCAGAAAGTTTTTGAAAAAATGCTACCATCTTTGACAATAGTATGCTATAATAAAAGTAATACGATAACATTTGACTTAAAAGGACAGTATTATGAAAAAAGGAAAGTTATCATCCGAATAGCAGCGGCATTGCTTGTAGTTGCTTTGTGTGGCTGTACCGCACAGTCGGTGCCGGTATCACAGCCGGAGGTATCGTCCGCTCCGGTGGAATCTATAGCAGAGGAATCTTCGAAGCAGGAAAAACAAGAGGTCGAAAAAGGGCCGGTGATCTGTCTGGACGCCGGGCACGGATTTGATGACCCGGGCTGCGAAAGTGAATATATGATCGGCTGGGAAAAGGAGATTACCTTCGATATCACCATGCTGTTAAAACAAAAATTAGAAGCTGCCGGTGCAGAGGTGATTTTAACGCATGACGGCAAGGATTTTCCGTCTAAATGGATCATCCGGGAATATGCCAAGGAATACGGCGTCGAATTTGAAAGTGACCGCATGGCGGATAACAATATTTTTTCGGCATATGAGCGCGGCATCTATGTTGCGGCGCTGCATAAAGAAAGTCCGATCGATCTGTTTCTCTCGCTGCATATCAACAGTGCGGAAGATTATCCGCAGACCAGTCGGTATGAGTTTTATTATTTCGAGGAAAACCGCGCGGCAGATCTGCTGTGGGAATTCGGTAATGCGGTTGCGGCGCAGATGGATAATGAAATGCGTGTGCTGCCGACCGAGCCGAATGATACCTATTTTGTGACCAAATATACCGATGCACCCGCAGCCCTTTTTGAGATGGGCTATGCGACCAACAAAGACGATGCCGACCGATTGAATTCTGCCGCATGGCGTGATCGGATGTGCGATATCTTAACCGAACAGATCATGGCATATTTTGGAGAAAAAACGGCATAAGACCGTTTGGATATAAGGGGGAAATTATATGGAGATCAAAACAACATTTAATCCGTTAACCGCCGAAAAAGCACATCTGGATACGATTCTGGCAGGTCCGGTCATTCCCAAAGACTTAAAAGCACCGTTTGACCATGCATGGGGATATCTGGATGCACCGGGTGAGATGGAGTACCACAAGCATTATAAAGAAGAAATTTATTTCTTCTTTAAAGGAAACGGCTTTGTCCGCATTGACGGCGAAGAATTTCCGGTCGTACCGGGTGATGTGGTCCGTATCCCGCCGGATGCGATGCACACCGTTGTCAACCGCGAGAATGCAGAGCTGCTTTGGGCTGCACTCTGGTGGAATGTGATCGAATAAGCAAAAGGAGCCGAAAATACGGCTCCTTTTTTGTTTACAGATAGCAGCGAAGGTCTACTGCAAGACGTTCTTCCAGGCGGATCAGCTTTTTGGTAATGTTTTTCGAGGCTTCATCAGCGGCCTTGTATTCATTGAGATATTTGGACAGAGATTTGACACCCATATTGCATCCGTCTGTCATCAAATCCGCGATGGTAGGGTCGGATTCATTCATCACCAGCTTGACGTTGGTCTTGACCTTGGACATTCCTTTTGCGATCGGATTCGGGTCCTTACCTTCATCCTGATAGCGGTCAAGCAGCTCCTGTAATTCGGTATCCAGTACCGCATGGTCACTTTTGCATTGCCGCAATAGGGATTCCAGTTCGGCTGCATTGACGTAAGGCAATACATCGTCGATGGAGGAAATCCCCATTTTAACGCCGGCATCACATTCTCTGAGCAGACGCACAGTATCCTGTTCGATCATATCATCACTCCCTTTGTTCGGTTTGTTTTCAGTATTGCCATAAAAGTATGGTATATACCCGCAAACGGACCGGTTGATTTTGGAAAATAAAAACCCCACCTTTTTGTTTGAAGGCGGGGCTGTAATGAAAAATCGTTCATTTATCGAGCAGGGAAACGTCAAAAGCGCTCTCTTTTCCCGGAATGATCGCACCGTTTTGATCGAGTTTGTGCTTAAGCTCAGCAATAGAAATATCCGATACAGCAACGCAGTCTTTGATCGCAATGGCTGCGGCGGTACCTGCTGCTTCACCCATTGCCATACAGCTTGCTTTGACACGGATCGCGGAATTGGTTTCGCGGTCGGTGGAAATGCATCTTCCTGCCATCATAAGATTGGTGAGATCCTTTGAGATCATGGAGGATAAGCGTACCGTCGGGGTTTTATCGTGGGTGATATACCGGATATAAGCAGCCTGACCTTCGCGGTGGATATCCAAAAACCAATAGGTATAACATACCGAATCCTCATATTGCTTGCCGCTGCAGTAATCGTCGGAATTCATGACCGAAAGACCGGCAATGCGTCTGCCTTCCCGCGGCGCGACGGCAGGTGCTGTTGCCATGATCCGCGCACCGTTTTTCATCTGCTCGAAGATCATCTTTCTGGATGCGATCTCGGCATGGGTGATGCAATCGCTATCGGTTGTATTCAGTGTGACATGATTCTTGTTGTCTCCGTAGTTTAAGATCGGCTCATTAGCATCCACAGCAGGGTAGAAGCGGAGCGTACCGGGTTGAAAAATACCCTCACCGTTGCCTGCAATGAAATTTGCACCGGCAAATGCGGCAAGATCACCGTCTCCGGTACAGTCGATATATATGTCAGCAGACAATGCCTTCAATCCGGATTTGGTGCTGATTAGAATATGATCGATTCGATCGCCGTCAGTCACAGCATCAACAACGCTTTGCCCGTAGTACAGCGCTGCACCGCTTTCAAGAAGCATATCATCCATGATCTTTGCAGCAGCGACCGGATTTACCTTAACACCGTACTGCTCGTGATTCTCACGCGGGGCATTCATATCCGGAATACGTGCAAAGCCTTCTTGGTGCAATCGTAAAACGAATTCCCAGCCGATGCCCGCGATGACCATTTTCTTTTCTGCAATAAACGGATTATTGAATTGGTCAATCGAGTTGTTTCCCAAAACGGTCAGAATACCGCCCGGAGTGTGATATTTTTCGATCAGTGCGGTTTTCATTCCCATGCGTGCCGCCGCAATTGCCGCACAGAATCCGGCACTACCGCCACCGCATACAATAACTTGATACTGTTCCATCTTGTTTCCCTTTCCTAAAGGATACTTTTATTACATTATACCACAGTCTGCCCAAAAAAGAAATACGACATGATACATAAGTTTGAGAGGAGTTTTTGGCTTTCATCTCTGTTTTTTACCGAAATGTTATTGACTTTTCTCTTTTTGTATAGTATAATGAAGTTGGTGGATTGTACCAATATTTACCGAAAAACAGAAAATGTTTCGATAAATTAGGTAGGTAAACCACTTTCGCATTTGAGGAGGTAACCCAATGAAACGGACAATTTCCGAAAATGGATCGCGGTATGCATATCTGCGGCAGAATATGACACTGACAAGCAAAGACAGATAAAAATCTGTATCAGAGGATAACATTTATTTCGCAAAAACAAAAGAAAGGAGGCAAAGCGATGAAAAAGAAGAATCTTACGATGAAACAGAGAAATACTCTGTCCGGTCTTGCGTTTGTCAGCGTGTTTCTGATCGGTTTCATTATCTTTTTTATCATCCCGTTTATCGTCAGTATCATGTATACCTTTACATTCGGTACCGGCGGTACGGTCTTTGTCGGATTCGACAACTACGTTCGTGTCATCACGTCGGAGGCATTTTCCTTGGCGGCGTATAATACAGGCAGATTTCTGCTGATCGGCGTTCCGCTGATCATGGCTGTCTCGACCGTTTTCTCTCTGCTGCTGCAGGCGAGATTCGGCGGCTCGAGTGTCTATCGTTCCATCTTCTTGTACCCGATGGTAGTACCGATTGCCTCCACGGTTATGGTATTCCAGGTCATCTTTGCAAACTCCGGTATTCTGAATACGGTTTTAGCGAGATTTGATATCTATGGAATCCGCTGGATCGACTCGGAATATGCGTTTTATATCCTGGTCGCTCTCTATATCTGGAAAAACTGCGGATACAACATCGTTTTGCTCCTTTCCGGTCTCAATGCCATACCGGAGGATTTCTATGAGGTTGCAAAACTCGAGGGCGCGAGCTCTTTCCAGCAGTTTCGTTATATCACGCTGCCGATCATGATGCCGACCTTCTTTTTCGTGTTTATTATTTCGATCGTCAACTCTTTTAAGAGCTTCCGTGAAGCATTCCTGCTTTCGGGTACCCGTCCACATTCGAGTATCTATATGCTGCAGCATTACATGAACAATAACTTCTCTTACTTAAATTACCAGAATCTGTCGGTTGCGGCATTCTTAGTGTTCCTTGTGATTTTTGTCTGCATCTTCTTTATGTTTATGTCCCGTCGGAAATCCGGCGATATTCAGTTGTAAAGGAGGGGCGTGCCATGAAAAAGAAAAGAATCTTAAAGCTTGGCGAAATGCCGCTGCACAAAAAGACCGCACGCTATATCATTTTGACCCTCTATGCACTGATGATCCTGCTGCCGATCGTTTATACCGTTACCAACTCCTTTATGTCGGCTGCAGAAGTCAGTAAGTATTACAGCGCGATTCATGCGGATAATGCAGCGACAGCATTTCATATTCTCCCGGATCGCTTCTCGTTGGACAGCTATTATCAGGTGTTCTTGGCCAGTCCGAACTATTTGAGAAAATTCTGGATCTCGATGGGACTGACATCTGCCATCGTATTAGGTCAGGTGGTCATTTCCTGTTTTGCAGGATATGGCTTTGCAAAGTTTTCCTTCCCGCTGCGGGATACGGTCTTCTTTTTCCTGATCATCATGATGATGATGCCGTATCAGGTAACCCTCGTTTCCAATTATATCGTTTTAGATAAAGTGGGGCTCATCGGCACCTACTGGTCGCTGATCTTACCGGGCATTTTCTCTCCGTTCGGTGTGTTTTTGATGCGTCAGGTATTTGCCACGGTGCCGGATTCGCTGATCGAAGCCGCACAGCTTGACGGTGCATCCCATCTGCAGGTGCTGTTCCATGTGGCATTGCCGCGCAGCAAGAGCGGTGTGGTGTCACTGATCATCTTAAGCTTTATCGATAACTGGAATATGGTTGAACAGCCGCTGATCTTTTTGGACGATACCATGCAGTATCCGCTGTCGGTATTTCTGGCGCAGGTCAACAGTTCGAATCTGAGCTTATCCTTTACCTGCGGCATACTGGCCATGATTCCGGTGGCATTGCTGTTTTTATTCTTTGAAAAAGAGTTGGTCGAGGGCATCGGCTTCTCGAATCTGAAGTGAAAGGGGATACGATGATGACAAAAAGAAAAATATTAACCCGCGTAGCTGTCGCGGCTTTTATCATACTGGTACTTTGTACCATGCTTTCCAAGAGCATCTATCTGGCTATGCTGCCGCAGGTCGAAACCGCAAAGATTTCAAACGGCAGTGTTACCGACAGTTTGTCTTATACCGGTACGTTTGATTTTACCGATAAAACCACAGTAACCGCGAAAGCGGAATGGAACTTCACCGAGGTCAACATCAGCGCAGGCAAGGAATTTTTAGCCGGTGATGTTCTTGCAAAGGTCGATATGACCGATTTTGATCTTTCCCGCCGTCAGATGGAAATGAACCTCTCCGCTCTGAAAGCGCAGCTTAAAAATACTTACGGTGAGGAAGCAAAAGCATCGGTGCAGCTGTCGCTTGATATGGCGCAGCGTAGCTATGATAAGTTTATGGCAACCTATCCTCAAAACGGTGTGATAACAGCACCGTATGACGGCAGCGTATTAAGCTGCAGCGTGAAAGCCGGCGATACCGCTTGGAACGGAAATACCGTTCTGGAATTGAAATCACTGGAATCCAAACCGATCGTTCGCTGGTCTGCCTCCTATAAAGAGGGCGAGGCGTTTGTGGAAGGTTCCGATGTCACGCTGTACTTCCAGGCACTCAAACAAGGCTCATTGGAGAACTTTACCGTAAAGAGTCAGATCGATACCAAACTCTATAACGCCGAGACAGGCGGCTGGGATTTTGAAATTACGCTGACCGGATTCAAAAACGAGATCCCATTAAATGCTGTTGCATCCATTATGCTCACCCGAAATCTGGCAAACGGTACCGTAGTGCCGAGTGCCGCTCTCGCCAAGACCGGTTTGGACAAAGCGACTGTTTATACCGTCAGAACCAGACAGGGCGTTTTCGGCGAGGAGGACTACGTCACCGCCACCGAAGTCAAGGTAGTTGCCGATAACGGATATCAGGCGGTAATCGAGATGTCCGGTGTCGGTTCTGATGACCGTGTTGTTACTTATGCCTCCAAATCGTTGACCGATGATGCGACGGTTGTGACCAAGTGACCGTCGTGCCGGCATAATACGGATAAGGAGGGATGAGATTTGATCAAACGAAAACAGCCGAACCAAGAAAGAACGTGCAGCAAACCCCGTAAGGCATTGTTAGACAAGATTCGGTCGAGAATCGTTTCGGTACGATCCAAAAGGAAACGGGATCCGATCACCCTGAGAGAAATATGCATTCTGCCGGGGGAGTGGGCGCTTGTTGCACCGGATGAAAAGGAGCAAAGAGAACTCAAACGTCGGATCATTTCCATTGTGCTGGTGTTATTCTTGATGATCGGGTCCTTTATCGGTGCACAGGCGGTATACCGTGAAAGCAAAGAGATTCTGCCGAATGCGATTGCACTGCGCAGTGAGTACGGTATGAATTTCGACTTTTCCGAGAATGCACAGCCACAGGCGTGCCGTGTCAGTGTATCGCAAGGAACGGTATATACGGAGAACTCGATGCAGTATCATTCGGTCAATGCGTATTACACCGATGCGAATCTGCCGGACTTTATCAGACTGGATATGGTAGACGGCTGCTACTTCAGAATTATGGAGTTTCCCGGACAGAATAAGAATATTGTCATTAGCGAGGAAATTGCTGTAGCACAGTTTAAGACACATAAGGCGGTTGGGTACAAACTGCTGTTTAACGAAGAAGAATACACCGTCTGCGGTGTATATCGGGAGAATAACAGCTTACTGTCCAAAGTATCGTCCAACGGTTATAGCGATGTCTATCTGCCATACATGGCGGCGGATGAGTTGAAATCGTTGCCGGTACATATGATCTATGTGGATACTGCGATCACATCTTACACCAATGCTGTGGTCGGTGCGCTTTCCAACATAACCAAACTGACTGTTTGGCCGCAGCATATCACAAGCTATCCGGATCTGCAGGATTTAATGCTGTTTTTCCGTAAGCTGTTAACCTTTATGGTCGGTGCGGCGTTTATCGTTGTGGCAGCAAAGCGAATGTGGCACTATACCGTGCCGGCATATCGCCGTTTTACCGCAGATGAGCACCAGCGGGAGGGTTTCCCGTATCTGGTCAGAGCCGTTTTCTGGCTGCTTGTCGGTATCGGCATCTTCCTGTCGGTACGTTTTGAATTGATCATACCGCAGTCGGTACTGCCGAAAGATAATATCTTTGATTTCGGATACTATGCGAATGAGATACTGTCAGCCTTGCAGGCACACCATTTACTGATGCTGTATGACTTCCACTGGAGTTACAGTTTTACGGCAACGTTTGTCTACAGTGGTCTGATACTTTTGACTGCTGTGTTGTTTTGGATCTTTTTCTCCAAACTTTTGCAGCTGTTAAGAATGATAAAAGAGATGAATGAGGATTAAACGAAACCGGAGGCAGAGCGTTCCATCTGCCTCCGGCCTTTTTTAGATAAAAAAATGCCCCATCTTTCGATGGAGCATTTTCTTTTGGCGGAGATGGAGGGATTCGAACCCTCGTGCCTATCTCTAGACAAAACGATTTCGAGTCGTTCTCGTTACGACCACTTCGATACATCTCCATATTCTGTTCGTTGTTTTTACAACGAAGATTATTATACCATATCTTTTGTAAAATTGGAAGTCGATGATACGATAATTAACAGAATATTCATAAATAAAATGAGCGGGTTACAGTCCGAAATGCTCCTTTATGATTTGTGCAGCTTGTTCGGCCGATAAGTTTGAGTTGTCCAATCGCAGGTAGTTTTCATAAGGGATTTCGCCTTCCTTGCTGACAAGACGGTATTTTTCTTCGCTTAAAACCCTTTGATCGGAAACGGAAAGATCGCGTTTGGAGGCTTTGTGCTGCAGACGGTTTTCGGTGTGGTTGCGCTGTAACCGCACCTCTAACGGTGCAACCAGCTCAACATAGTAAAATTCGGTGTTGTACGGAGCGAAGATGCTGCGGACATGCTC
>JBGUUN010000396.1:0-1826 GCA_045133555.1 Oscillospiraceae bacterium | reverse complement strand
ACATAGATCATAAAAACACCTCTTTGTTTCTGGCTTTGTTTTTCTCACAATATGCCAAAGAACGAAGAGGTGTGATTTTTATGCGGTCGGAATTTTGATAAATGCGACGGAAGCAGGCGGAATGGAGTAAAGCGGACCGATGCCGGAAGTGATATTCATCAGTGTTCCGTTTGGAGTCAGCAGTTCATAAACACCGTTAACATTTCTAAGAATCTTGTCCTTGTCTGCGGAAAGATTGCAGACAGAAAGATAGCGGTAACCTTCATGTACGGTCTCAACGCAATTTGGATCGGTTTGCTCGATCAGCGTGCCGTTTTGGTGTCCGGCCATGCGTTTGATGACTTCGCCGTCCGGAGAGAGCATGACATGATCCGGATAGACACGGATCGCACCTTCGTTGATCGGCGCAAAATAGGAGGAACCGGCAAGATTCAATTCGTCATAGCAGCGGATCAATAAGGTGTAGACCGATGCGGCAAAGATTGCAGTGTTGCTGTCACCGAATCCGCCCCATTGCAAGTTCCACTCATCAAACAGGATCTTTCTGTTTTTTGCGCGTTTTGCCGCACGCTGCAGCCGTGGGTATAGGATATCATTAGCACCGCATAAAGCATTCTCAAAATTTCGGTCATGCGGCAGGTAGTCGAGCAGATAGAAATGCTGTGAGGTCATATCAATGTGTTTGGCTTCCGCTAAGAAAGCATCGTCCCATGCTTCATCATTGCCGGTAGATACAACGGTGCGAATGGTCGGATCGACCTTTAGCATTGCTTCGGTGAAACTGTCGCTTAATGCCACAGCCTGTTTGACATCAGAGCAAAATGCCATTTCATTGCCGATATACCAGGTTTTGATGTTATACGGCTCCTTGTGACCGCGTGCGGCACGCAATGCACCGTATTCGGTGGTAGAATCACCGTTGCAGTATTCTACAAGGTCCGCAGCATCCTGCGGTGTGTTGCCGGTCAGGCGGACGGTATACTGCATCTCGGCTCCCAAGTAATCACAGATCGCCGCATAGTCGTCAATATTCAACTCGTGTGTGTCATAATGTTCGTTGGCAGAGAAAATCGAATCTTTGCCCCAGGACGGTACAATAGGGCGTTCTTCGATCGGTAAAAGTCCGTCCTTCCAGCAGTAACGTTCCGCATAACAGCCGCCCGGAACGCGGAGGGTAGTCGGTTTGAGTTGCTTGAACATCTCTAAAACGTCCATACGGCATTCGTGCCATGCATCTGTCGGTTTTAAGGAGATGTAGGTGATCGGTTTATCGCTGAATACCTCAAACCGTGCATGCGGGTGATTCAGATGACTGGTAAATACCCCCTCCGAACCTTCGAAAACCGAAAAATGGCGGTTATGCTCGGCCAAGAAACGGACAATGACCTTTTGACCCGCGCAAACCTTCCAACGGTAGCTTTTTCCGGTCTGAAAATGCAGCAGTTCGGTGGTTTGTCCTAAACCGTTTAACTCTTGGTATTCGATGCGGCAGAAGCCTGCTGCATCGTTTTGTAATTTACTGTTGTAGATCATCTCGGCATATAAGCCGCCAAAACCGAGTCGGCGGGTGCACTCGAGATTCTGGCCGAATAATGAATTGATATGATTCTCCATGAAATGACTCCTTTCAAACTGCAGCCGTTTTTCTTTATCATAGCATAAGTGGAGAGGGGTGTCAATGAAAAAACAAAAAAACCAAAGGTTTTAACCTTTGGTTTTGGTGGTCGAGGTGACAAGACTTGAACTTGCGGCCTCTGCGTCCCGAACGCAGCGCTCTACCAAACTGAGCCACACCTCGTTGCAACGTATGTTATTATAGCATACTC
>JBGUUN010000395.1:0-12252 GCA_045133555.1 Oscillospiraceae bacterium | reverse complement strand
ATCAAAAAGCGTTTGCGCTTTCCCATTCGCTCGAGCAGTAAAGGCGAGAGCAGCTGTAAAATGCCGCAAAGTGAGGTCGCCATGGTGACAAAACTGATATAGGTATCGCTTGCACCGATCGCCAAAAGCAATCCTGTGAAATAACTTCCGGTAATGAGGTTGGTGATAAAACCGGCTAAAACCTCACCGCTCAATTTATATCGGCGGCTGGTTGCCAAACCGTCGCTGTTTTCGATAAATGCATCCGAAACAGCGGTGGAGATCGAAAGTTTCAAAAGAACCCCTCCTTGCGGGATCATACCGCAGTGAAATGCATGGTAAAGCTGACACCGTCGCCGTTTGGCTTGTCGGTGAGATTTAATCCCATCTTCATCAATGCGGCACCGGAGTAGATCTTGCCGGATTCTTCTTCTTTGTAGAATTTATCCGCATCCAATCCGCGCAGTTTGATGGTGCGGTACGGATTGGAGTTATTGTTCATCAGCATGGTGACATAGGTAAGCAGCGCTTCGGTCTTGTCCTCAGAAACGAATTCCCATGCGCAAGCTTTTCTTTCGAACGGTGCGATCAGACGGTAAAGATCGCCGCAGCGGATCAGATCGTAGTATTTGTGATAGTCAGCGACCTGTTTGTGGATGATCTCACGCTCATTGTCGGTCAGACGGTTCGGGTCAAGCTCGTAGCCGAAAGTACCCCACATTGCAACATTGCCGCGGGTTTCAAAGTTGGTACGCGGATTGAAGGAAACATGCGCACCCATGACACTTGTCGGGTAGCACATCGAGGTGCCGTACTGGATGTATAAGCGTTCGATGGCATCGGTATTGTCGGAAGCCCAGATCTGCGGAGAATAGGTGAGCATACCCGGATCGAAGCGACCGCCGCCGCCCGAGCAGTTTTCGATCAGCAGGTGCGGGAAGGTCTTGTTTAAGCGGTCCATCAGCTCATAAGTACCCAGCACGAAGCGGTGGAATACCTCTTTTTGTTTGTCAGCCGGTAAAATTGCGGAGGAAACCTCGGTCAGGTTGCGGTTGAAGTCCCATTTTACATAATCGATCGGATATTTGGAGAGAACAGCAGACATTTGCTCAAAGATATTGTCGCGAACGTCTTTGCGGGACATATCTAAAACGTACTGTTTTCTAGCGATCGAGCGGTCACGTCCTGCAATGTGGATGCACCAATCCGGATGCTCACGGTAAAGATCGCTGTTCGGAGAGATCATTTCCGGCTCGTACCAGATACCGAATTTCAAGCCTTCCTCGTTGACTCTGCGGATCAGTTCACCCAAGCCGCCCGGCAGTTTATCCTCGTTGACGTACCAGTCGCCCAGCGAGCAGTCATCGTTGTTGCGCACACCAAACCAACCGTCGTCCATAACAAGCATATCGATGCCGAGTTTCTTTGCCTCTTTCGCAAAAGATACCAGCTTCTCGGTGTCAAAGTTAAAGTAAGCCGCTTCCCAGCTGTTGATCAGCAGCGGACGTTTTGCATACTGCCATTTGCCGCGGATCAGGTGATTGGTATAAAGTCTGTGGAAAATACGGGACATTTTGCCGATACCCGCATCGGAATATACGGTGATCGCTTCCGGAGTGGTGAAGCTCTCGCCCGGAGCCAGCTGCCAGCCGAAACCGTCCGGATGGATGCCGGCATTGATACGGGTGGTAGCGTAGAAGTCACAGTCTGCCTCGATGAGGAAGTTGCCGCTGTAAACCAGGTTGATACCGTATGCTTCGCCGGATTCCTCGGTTGCATCCTTGGATACAAATGCAGCAAACGGGTTGTACATATGACTGGAAGAACCGCGGACGCTGCCGATGCTCTGGATACCGTGATGAAGTGGGCTGCGCTCATAGGTGCGCTCTGCACAGTGGCTGCCGTAAAGTCGGATCATATCGTAATCCATGCTCGGCAGGTTGATGGACATACAAGCGATCTTTTCGATCTCTGCCGGTGCATCGGATGCGTTTTTGACCACTGCAAAGCGGCTCATTGCGCTGTAGTTTTCAAATACGGTGTAGTATAAGGTGACCTCCATACCGGTAACGGCATCTACGGTCTCAATGGCAAGGGTCTGTGCCTGTGCATCGTCGGTCAGATACAGCGACGGTAAGCCTTCCAGCTGCGGTTTACCGTTTGTGATGCAGTAAGAGCGGTAGCGCAGGTCAACTGCGGCATTACCGGCAGCATTTTTGATGCGTACAGCATCCGCACGGAAGTCACCGACACCGAAGCCGGAAAACTCTAACGGCATAAGTGCCGGGGAAACGAATTGGCCTTCCAATGCAGGGGTATCCGGATAGAAAGACGGGTAACCGCCTTTGGTAAAGTTTTGATCAAAACCGGTGTCCGGAATCTTAGCACCGTAATAAAGGTTAAATAAGTAACCTTGTTCATAAACATGGATAATATAAGAGGATTCGGCAGTATCCAGCTTAAAGCATCTGCTGTCCTCAAGGAATCGAATCGACATTGTATTTCTCCTTTCGATTTTGTTGATATAATTATATCAAAAATTCCTTATGAAAACAAGTGGGATATAAAAAATATAAAATGTTTACAGGATCGACATTGCTTTTTGAATCTTTTCGTGCTATAATGATTAAAGTATCAATCAATTGATGTTGGAGGAAATTATGTTAAACGATACTTTTTTTGAACATATGGTAAAAAAGGATCCGACTCTTGCAGATCAGCTCAAAAAATGTGCGATTTTATTGGCTGCGCTTGTGATCATCGGCATCTGCTTCTTATTCCTTGCAAGCCAGTATCTGAATATGCTTGCCGCTGCGATCGCAGTCTGCACCGGTTGGATCGCATTCTTGCTGCTGCGTTTACAGGGTCTTGAATATGAGTACATCGTTACCAACGGTGAGATCGATATCGATAAGATCCAGGGTAAGAGCAAACGCAAACGCCTGGTCACCGTGGATGTTAGCACCATTACCGAATTTGCACCGTTAGATCCGCAGAATCCGCCTCAGGTCGGTGACAGAACCAGAATTCTTGCTGCTAAGAATATGAAGTCCAAAGAGACTTATGTGGCACTTTTGGATCACAAAGAGCTGGGTGCTTGCATTTTGTACTTCACTCCGAACAAAGAGATGGTAGAGTATATTGCACATGCCAAAAAAGGTAAACGCGTATACGTGCCGGCAATGGGAAAATAAAATGATAAGCCGATGCCCGGTTTTCCGTGCAGCGGCTTTTTTGATAAGAGAGGGAACGAAGATGATCGTATTATCGACAGCGCAGATGAAGATGGCGGAACGCCTGGCGGATGAAAGCGGCGTATCCTACTATCAGATGATGGAAAATGCAGGTAAAAGTGCAGCTGCACTGATCCGCAAACGTTTTGCGGGAAAGGTCAGCGGCTTGGAATGTCTGATTCTTTGCGGCAACGGCAACAACGGCGGTGACGGTTTTGTGGTTGCAAGACTGCTCAAGGCTTTCGGAGCGAAGGTATCGGTGCTGCTTTGCAGCGGTGTACCGAAAACCGCAGACGCATCCAAGAATTATCAACTGCTGGAGGACATCAAGCAATATCATATTCAGAAAGACAGCGCACAGCTTTCCGAACTGATCAAGAATGCTGCGGTCATCGTGGATGCGGTGTTCGGCACCGGATTCCATGGGGAATTGCCGGAGCAGATCGCAGCGGTCTTTGCCCAGGCAAATGCAACGGTCGCGTATAAATTGGCTCTCGATATTCCGAGCGGCATCAATGCCGATTCCGGTGAACGTGCGGAAAATTGCTTTTTTGCATCCCAGACCATTTCCTTTGCCGTACCGAAACCGGCACATATCCTCCCACATTTACAGCAGTACTTCGGTCAGATCGTGATTTCGGATATCGGCATCACCGAAGAGATCATCCGACGTGCCAAAGAGATACCGGATTATTTATCCGAGACCGCTGTATTGCGTATGCTTCCGAAACGTAATGACGATTCGCATAAGGGCTCCTATGGTAAAGTGCTGCTTTACTGCGGCAGTATCGGTATGACCGGCGCTGCGATCATGGCGACTACCGCTGCAATGCGTTGCGGTGCGGGACTGACTACCTTAGCTTCGGTCAAGGATGTTGCCTATATGGCTGCACCGCAGCTAATGGAGGCGACCACTCTGGTGCTTCCGCAGAATAAAGACGGCTCGCTGCATGAAGTTGGTACCGATATGCTGCTGACCCGTGCATCCAAAAGCGATGTGGTGGTAGCAGGCTGTGGTATTTCCACCTACGGTGCTGCCAAAAATACGATTCGTGCATTGCTGCAGTTGAAAAATCCGTGCAAAATGGTACTGGATGCCGATGGCATAAATTGTCTGGAAGGGAATATAGATATTCTCAAAGAGAAAGCGGAGGGTATCGACCTTGTGATCACACCGCATCCGGGCGAGATGGCAAGACTTTGCGGCATGACCATCGAACAGGTAGAGAGCGACCGTGTCGGTCTTGCAAAACGCATCGCTGCGGAGTATGGCATCACGGTGGTACTGAAAGGCACCCAGACGGTCATTGCCGGTAAAAACGGTATCAGCTATTTAAATCGCACCGGAAACAGTGCACTTGCCAAAGGCGGCAGCGGTGATGTTCTTTCCGGTATGATCGGCGGATTCTGTGCGCTGGGTATGACAGCAGCAGATGCAGCAGCGGCTGCAGTATATCTGCACGGTCTGACGGCAGATGAGCTTGCCAAACGGTACTCCAAGCACGGTATTCTGGCCCGTGATATCCTGGATGAGATCCCGCTTATCTTAAAATCTTTGGATCGCTGATTTTTTAGCGGGAGAGGGCGGTTTGTATGAGTGCAGCGGGGAAACGGACTTCTGATAAGGTTTGGAACGGATTGATCATTGTTACGGCTATCGCTTTGCTTTTGGCGGTCGGAATGATCCTGTGGCGGCTGCCGCAGCGGTTCACGGCTACGAAGGAGCAAAACCTCCCCACAGCATCGGATATGCAGGGGCTTTCGTTTGTGTATACCGCTGCCGATACCGAATTTGCCGGTGTGATCGATCTTACCCCCGACGGCAGATATAGTCTGACCATGCAAAAACCGCAATCCATTGCCGGATTACAGCTGACATTTGATCGGGAGACGGAGCAAATATCAGCGGAATATTATGGCATGACCCTTGATTTGAGCGATCACCCGATCTTTTCGGACAGTGTTTTGCCGCAAATCATGGCTTCGCTTACCAATGTGACCGAAGGCTGTTTTGATAACGTGGCAGATAACGGCATACTGACCGAGATCATCGGTGCGGCAAAAGGAATATCCTACCGACTGATCCTTGATGAAAACGGAAAGATCAAAGAGCTTGGCATTCCTGATTTGGATGCGCAGATCTATTTTGATCCCGCCGCATAAATGCAACAGCAAAAGGCTGCGTTATAAAACGCAGCCTTTTCGTTTATTTATTTTGATCGCAGAAATCTTTGCAGATCATTCGGATCAGTTCTTTTTTTGCCAGTACATCCATCCATTCGGCCGGGATGCTTTCTTCACCGTAAACAATACCCGCCAGTCCGCCGGCAATCGCAGCAACGGTATCGGTATCATCACCGAGGTTGACCGCTTTGAGCAGACAGTCTTTCAAGTTGTCGGTGGTCAAAAGACACCAGAGTGCCGCTTCCAACGAATATAAAACATAGCCGGTGCTGCGAATGGTGCTTCTTGCGCATTTTAACAGCTTATCCGCATCAACTCTGGCAAACAGTTTTAAGTCCTGTGCAAACTCGATTTTGCTGCGGTAATATTTTTTTGCCGCAGCAATACCTTTCTTGACACCGTCATATACATTCGCACCGTTTAACAGCTCAGCTGCAACTGCACAGTAGATGCCGCAGGCGATCAAACTGATCGGATGCGCATGGGTCAGAGAAGAAACATTGTGGATGATCTCATATGCGGCAGGCTTGGAGGAGAAATTCTCGCCCATGCTGCGGTAAAGATGAAATGCTACCGGCAGGATACGCATCAGAGAACCGTTGCCGTTTTCGTTAAACTGATTTCCGCCGCACTGTAATGCCGGTACACCGCGCTGATAGCGCATCATCGCTTCACGAGTGGTAACACCGATATCAAAAACTTCATCATGCGGTGTCATGTAGCCTTCTTCGATCCAGAGAAGAAAACGCTTCATGATCGCATCGTAATCCAAATCTTTGATCAATGCTTCCATGGTGCATAAGGTCATGGTGGAGTCGTCAGACCAGGTACCTTTCGGCTGATTGTAGGTGCCGAATTCCCGCATATCAACGACAGGTTTTAAGTCAAGCATAAGTCGGGAGTTAAATTCCACCGGTACACCGAGTGCATCCGCGGTGGTGTAACCGAGAATCGCACCCGTAACTTTCTTTTCAAATTCTGGGGTCATAATTTCCTCCAAATCAATTGTTCTCTATGATGATCTGGCAGACCTGCATTGCAGCAAGTGCATTCAGATGGGATTGCGGGGTAACACCTGCACAGCAGGCGGCATCCACGATGATGTCGATCTGCGGCAGAGCAGCTTTTAATAACATTGCGTTTGAGATAACACAGATGTCGGTGCATACACCGATCAGGGTGATGGATTCGACATCTGCGCACTGTACCATATATTCCATCAGTTTGGTGGAGCCAAACGTCGGTTTATCAAAAATCACAGCGTCTTTAACGGCAAGAGCTTCATGAATCTGCCAACCGTCGGATCCTTTGATGCAATGTTCAACCGGAAGATATTTTCCTTCGCGGGTGGTCAGATAATCCGCATCGTGGGTATCACGGGTAAAGATCACTTTGCCGTCAAATTGTTCGATCTTCTCTTTGACTGTCGGGAGGATGGCGACAGCTTCTTTGCTGCCAAGTACACCGTCGACAAAATCATGCTGCATATCGATAACGATCAAATATTTCATATCATTTTTCCTCCGTAAATCATCTTGTGGTATCAAACAGCGGCAGCCGTCGTTCTTAAAGGAAAGAAATCAGCGTTTCAGCAACAAACACGGCAGCACAAGCGGCACAGGCAACCACGGTAAGTCCCTTTTTGCATACCGCCAGGATGACCGCAACGATCAATCCGATTGCAGCGGCAATCGGGCTCTCGGTGACGTATAGCGCACCCGGGAAGGTCATAACGGTCAAAACCGTGTATGGAATATAGTATAGGAAAGAACGGATAAAACGATTCTCGATCTTTTCCTTGATCAGTGCAAACGGAATCGCACGGATCAGGTAGGTAGAACCTGCCATAACAGCGAGGTATAAGAAAAACTGAAGATGATCCATTATGCATCCGCCTCCTCGACCGGGAAAAGTTTCGCACCGATGACAGCGGCAAGAATGGCACAGATACAAATGGCAAGACCAGCCGGAATCTCACGTACAAGCGGCAGATAATACTGTGCGGTGGAGAACAGTAACGCCAGCAGTACCACAATCAGAAGCGGTTTGTGCTCCTTTGCCGGCGGTGCAACGATCGCAACAAACATACCGTACATTGCAAGGCAGAGCGCACTCATGATGTTGTCCGGCAATACATTGCCTAAAATCGCACCGAGGAAGGTACCTAAAGTCCAACCGATGTACGGCACGGTGGAAAGACCGGCCATAAACGAACGCGTGACCTCTTTTTCCATACTTGCGACCGCAAAGATCTCATCGGTGATGAAAAAGCCGAATAACCAGCGAAAAATACCGGAGAGTTTTTCAGAACATTTCTGGGATAACGAAATTGACATGAAGGAGTAGCGGACATTGATGGTCATCTGCGAGATCAGCATCTGCAGATACTGTCCCGGATTTACCATGATGCCGATACCGGCAAGCTGGCCGGCAGAGGTGACGCAGGTCATAGAGATCAAGACTGCCTGCCACCAGTAAAATCCCATCGAAGCGGCCATAATACCAAAGCTG
Organism: Oscillospiraceae bacterium; assembly: GCA_045133555.1. Classification (GTDB taxonomy): domain Bacteria; phylum Bacillota; class Clostridia; order Oscillospirales; family Ruminococcaceae; genus JAHHTP01. The sequence continues at coordinate 4,345 of JBGUUN010000395.1, read as the reverse complement.
AAGGATACCGATAAGTAACCCAGTCCGATCGGAATACCGGACTTCACGCCGCGTAAAAAGTTAGATTTCAAGTATAAGCCCCCTTATTAGGCACAGATGTGTTTTTTCGACAATATTACTATTATAGCACCATTTTGGAGAAGATGCAATATTTATTCTTGGGGATTGCACTTTTTTATCATCTGCTGTATAATGGGGGGTAGAAAGAAGGGGATTCTATGAAAATTACGGTACTTGCCGAAAATACCTGCAATCGTTTGTCGCTTGCTTCGGAACATGGACTGAGCTTATTGATCGAAACCGATCGTCATACTGTTTTATTCGATATGGGCCAAAGTGATCTGTTTTATCAAAATGCGCAAAAACTGAATATCGATCTGTCCAAGGTGGATCTGGCGATCTTATCCCACGGACATTATGACCATGGCGGCGGTATGCAGACCTTCTTTGCGGTCAATTCCACCGCATCGGTATCAGTACACCCAAAAGCCTTTGGAGCGTATTATAACGGAATATCCAAGTACATCGGTCTGCCGTCTGACTCAAAAAATCATCCGCGTATCGTGCTGACCGAAGATTGGAACCGTTTGGATGAAGGGATCACACTGTTTTCCGGAAATGCGCATATACCGTCCGATCGGATCGATGCAAGCGGACTGACCGTTTTTGCGGATGGAGAATATACCCCGGATCGCTTTTTGCATGAACAGTACTTACTCATCGAAGAACACGGTAAAAAGATCTTATTTACCGGATGCGCACATAAGGGAATATGCAATCTGGTGGAATGGGTACAGCCGGATGTGGTCATCGGCGGATTTCATTTTAAGAGCATTGTATTGGATGATGCGGGAAGAAGCAGACTGTCGCTTGCGGCAGAAAAACTTTCTGCGACAGATGTGACCTATTATACCTGTCATTGCACCGGTGTGGAGCAGTACCGTTACCTGAAAGACAGAATGAAACGGCTGCACTATCTTTCGGTCGGTGACTGTATCACAATTTGAGGTGAGAGAATGGAAATCAAAATCGCGGTCTGTGATGATAAACAGACCGACAGGGAATATGTCGGAACCATGGTGGGGCAATGGAATGCTGCGGCAAAGGTGGATTATTTTGCATCGGCGGAGAGCTTTTTGTTTGCATATGCCGAGCAGAAGGACTACGATATTCTGCTGCTTGACATTGAAATGGATGGGATGGACGGCGTGACCATGGCCAAGAAGATCCGTAAGGAGAATGAAGCGGTACAGATCGTATTCATCACCGGATATTCCGATTATATTGCAGAAGGATATGAGGTATCAGCGCTGCATTATCTGATGAAGCCGGTACAAAAAGAGAAGCTTTTTGCGGTGCTGGACCGTGCGGTGCAGAAACTCAAAAGCAACGAAAAGGCATTGTATTTGGAACTGTCGGGTGAAACGGTGCGCATCCCTCTGTATCAGATCAAGTACATTGAGGTCAGGCAGAATTATGTTACCGTCCATGCCAAAACGGATCATACCGTGAAGAAAACACTGTCGGAAATCGAAAAACTGCTGGATGAACGCTTCTACCGCTTGGGGCGTTCCTATATTCTGCAGCTATCCTGTGTTGAGCGGGTGACCAAAAAGGAAGTATACTTAAATGACGGCAGTGTTATCCCGCTGCCGCGCGGACAGTATGAAGCACTCAATCGAGCCATCATCGGCGCATAAGGGGGAAGTATGGGTTTTATCTCCAAACGGATCGATAAACGCATTGCGGCATATCAAAGAGAGCTGATTGAAACGCACTATGCCGAGGTCGAGAATATGTATCATCAGATCAGGGGCTGGCGGCATGACTATAAAGGTCATATACAGGCGATGAAAGCACTGGCAGCATCGGGAGATCATGATGCACTTTGCCGCTATCTGGATACGCTGGAGACGGATCTTGCAACAGTGGATACCGTGGTTAAGACCGGCAATGCGATGGCGGATGCAATCTTAAACAGTAAGATCTCATTGGCGCGCAGTAAGGATATCCCGGTTACGGTCGATGCGCATATTCCGCTGGCGTTGACCATGTCGGAAGTGGATCTGTGCGTGATCATCGGCAATCTGTTCGATAATGCGATCGAGGCAAGTATGAAATTGCCGCCGCAGGACAGGCTGATCCGCGTGTATATGGACATCAAAGGCAGTCAGCTTTATATCTCGTTTACGAACTTTACGGCCGGGAAGAAGCTCATAAAACATAACGGCATCTTCGGTACCGATAAAGGTGCCGGTCACGGATTCGGTCTTGTGCGTATCGATACCATCATCGACCGCTATGACGGATACTTGAGCCGTAACTCGGAGGACGGTGCATTTACCACCGAAATCCTGCTCCCGCAGTGCAATTCGTCCCCCAATACAAACAATTTATCCCCGAATTGATACAAATTCGGGGATTTATGTTAGGATATTTTCGGAGGTGATGAGATGAAATCATCAAAGAAAGAAAAACCAAAGTACAATCTCTTTGAGGTTGTGTGCTTTATGGTACGACAAGCGGTACAGGAGAAAAGTATGGTATTGCTGACCTGTCCGCTATGGGCGATCCTGCCGGCTGCTTTATCTGTGACCGAATTATATGTCACACCGAGTATTCTTGGGATTTTGGAGCGAAAGGAATCCTTATCTCAATTGCTTTGGGCGGTACTTTTGTTTTCGCTGCTGCTGATCCTTCTGCACGGTTTTAAAGAATATATCGATATCTGCAGTAATGATACCGCAATGATGCTGCGTATGAAATTCAAAGAGGAGATCTCCTTAAAAGCGATGCGGATGGCCTATCCGCTTTGCTATGATGAAAAGGCGCAAAAGCTTTACGGTACCGCAGAGTATACCGTACGCGGAAATACGGCTGCACAAAGGGTCTGGATGTACCTGTCGGAATTCGGCAGCAATCTGATCTGCTTTGCGGTGTATCTGTTCACCGTGTCCGCATTACATCCGATCCTGCTTGCCGTTACGGTGGCGGTTACCGTCGCAGGCTATTTTGTGAGTGCAAGGATCAACGAGTGGGGCTATCGACATCGTGAGGAGCGCGAAAAATATATGCGTATGACCTCCTACATCGAGGATGTCGCAGAGGATTATACCGCCGCAAAGGATATGCGCATCTTCGGTATGCAAAGCTGGCTGCTCGGTATTTTTGATAAGTACCTGTCGCTGTACCGCAATTTTTCGATGCGTGGAGAGAAGGTATATTTCTGTGCCGATCTCATTGATATCCTGCTTTCGATCCTGCGTAACGGTATAGCGTATGCTTATCTGTTGACGGTTACATTGCGCGACGGTTTGCCGGCATCCGAATTTTTACTCTATTTTTCCGCAATCACCGGATTTACCGCATGGATCACCGGCATCTTAAAAAGTTATACCAATCTGCGGCAGCAGACAAGGGAGCTTTCTTCCATGATCGAGTTTCTGCGTATGGAAGAACCCTTTGCGATGGAGCAGGGCAAAAAGCTGCTTCCGGAATTGTCCAAAGGCTATACTTTGGAAATGAAAAATGTATCCTTCCGCTATCCGAATGCCGAGCGTGATGTCATTCATCATTTGAATCTGACCATCAAAGCCGGAGAACGTCTGGCGATGGTAGGCCTAAACGGTGCAGGAAAAACAACGGTCATCAAACTGCTTTGCGGTATGTACGATCCGACCGAGGGTGCTGTGCTGTTAAACGGTGAGGATATCCGACAGTATGACCGCAGGGATTATTATAAGCATTTTTCGGCGGTGATGCAGGAATTTTCGGTGCTGGATTACACTGTGGCAGCCAATGTTTCCAATGCGGATGAATATGATGCCAAAAGGGTCTGGGAATGTCTTGAAACAGCGGGACTTGCCGAGAAATTCCGCAATATGGATACCGGTATCGAAACGCATATCGGCAGAAGTATCTATGAGGATGGCATTTCGCTTTCCGGCGGTGAGACCCAGAAGCTGATGTTTGCAAGAGCATTGTACCGCAATGCACCGATACTCATTTTAGATGAACCGACCGCTGCACTCGATCCGATCGCGGAGGCGGATACGTATTCCCGCTATGATGAGGTGTCGGCGGGAAGAACCTGCATTTATATTTCACACCGACTGGCATCCACCCGATTCTGTGACCGCATCATCTATCTGGAAAACGGTGCGATCACCGAAGAAGGAACCCATGAGTCGCTGTTGAAAGCAGGCGGCAAGTACGCAGAGCTTTTTGCGGTACAAAGCCGTTATTATACGGAAGGAGGGAAAGAAGATGGCAAAGAAGAATGCTGAAAAGGTGACCTGGAAGGAAACCTTTGCCTTAAACGGCAGAGCCATGAAGATCTGGTATC
>JBGUUN010000394.1:0-8307 GCA_045133555.1 Oscillospiraceae bacterium | reverse complement strand
CGCTCGAAAAAGCTCGGTGAGCTCAACAGCTATGCTGAGGAGATGACAGGCGGATTGAAAACCATCAAGGCTTACGGCCGTGAGGCGATCTTTAACGAGCATTTCAACGAACATAATACCGAAGCCTGTGAAGCAAACTATAAAGCCGATCATTTCGCCTGCGCGACCGGTCCGAGCGTTAACTTCATCAATAACCTATCGCTCGCACTCATCAGCGTATTCGGTGCGCTGTTGTATATGAACGGCGGCATTACTTTGGGCAATGTGTCCTCCTTCGTGCTGTATTCCAGACGTTTTTTCGGCCCGATCAATGAGTTTGCCAATATTTTAAGCGAGCTGCAGTCCGCAACCTCCTCGGCTGAGCGTGTTTTCCGTCTGCTGGATGAACTTGAGGAAGCTCCGGATGCAGCGGATGCTGTGGATGTAACCGATGTTATCGGTGATGTATCGATGCAGAACATCCGCTTTGGCTACGGTGAGACCGAAGTGCTCAAAGGTCTTGATCTCAATGCAAAATCCGGACAGGTCATCGCGATCGTCGGTCCGACCGGTGCGGGTAAGACCACCATTATCAATCTGCTGATGCGTTTCTACGATCCGAATTCCGGTTTGATCACCATTGACGGCAAAGATATCAATACCTTTACCCGCTCCTCTTTACGCCGCAGCTATTCGATGGTACTGCAGGATACTTGGCTGTTCTCGGATACCATTTACAATAACCTGACCTACGGTAACGAAAATATTCATCCGGATTTGGTCAAAGCAGCAGCGAAAGCCGCAAAGATCGACAGTTTTATCGAATCGCTTCCGCAGGGATATGATACCGTACTGCGTGACGGCGGTACCAACATTTCCAAAGGTCAAAAACAGCTTTTGACCATCGCCCGTGCCATGCTGCTTGACTCCCCGATGCTTATTCTTGACGAAGCTACCTCCAACGTCGATACCCAGACCGAGCAGCTTATCCAGGCTGCTATGTTAAAGCTCATGGAAGGCAGAACATGCTTTGTTATCGCACACCGACTCTCCACCATTCAGAATGCCGATTGCATTGTGGTCCTCAAAGACGGTATCATCGCAGAAAGCGGCACGCATAAAGAACTGATGGCAAAGAGCGGTTACTATTGCGAACTGTACCGTGCACAGTTTGATTCCGCACAGGATTAAATGCCCTAAAATGTCGAAAAAGCCTCGTGTTTTACACGAGGCTTTTTTTATGGCTCATCTTTTCTTTCTGGATTTGAAGTCTTTTTCAATACGATCTTTCCAGCTTGCATCGAGCGGCTGAGCAACACGCATACAGGCAACGGCATCGCCTACGACCTCGTAGTTAAGTGCGGTACCGACAGAATCGGAATGGTAATTGACCGCACGGTCAGCACTGATGCCGAACTGTTTTGCAGTCTCCACCGCATCGATGTTTGCACCGAGAAATAAAAATTCCCAACCGTATTTTGCTTTCTGGCGTTCGATCATTTTTTTGACCTCATCAGAGCTGTATTTATGGCTGGCATTCTCCATGCCGTCGGTGATGATAACAAATACGGTATGCTGCGGAACATCCTCCTTGCGTGCATACTTATGGATGTTGCCGATGTGATGAATCGCACCGCCAATGGCATCGATCAATGCGGTGCTGCCGCGTACAAAGTAATCCTTATCTGTCATTTTACCGATTTCTTTCAGCGGTAAGCGGTCGTGCAGAACCTCAGATTCGTGGTCAAACAGTACGGTCGATACATAAGCATCGCCTTCTTCGCGTTTCTGCTTTTCGATCATGCTGTTGAATCCGCCGATGGTGTCGCTCTCAAGTCCGCTCATCGAGCCGCTGCGATCCAGGATAAATACCATTTCAGTCAAATTGTTGTTCATCATTTCATTTTCCTCCGTAATAAAAATTATAAGACTGTAAGCGATCTCTTTTGCTTACAGTCTTATTATACAGGATAACTGTGATGATATGGTCGCTTTGCAAGCGACATTTAATTGCCGAGCAGGTTTTGATCAAATTCGAAAAGTGTTTGGTTAATGGCATGGATATCGTAGTTTGCACTCTTGATAAAGTACTCCACGATGACATCGAATTTGTTGCTGTGCGACAAGGCAAAACCGGCTTTTTTGAGCATTTCCTCGGTTTCGTCAAGCGGCAGCTCCAATGCGATTGCAAATGCCAGTACGGTGGATTTGCTCGGCTTGTAGTGCAGATCGCTGCGGATCTTGGAAAACAGTTTGCGGTCGATGTTCGCCTTTTTATAACATTCGGCATCCTTCATCCCGCGCTCATCGATCTTGCGCAGCAGCATTTGAGAGAAGCTCTCATCCAGCTTTGCCAATGCGTTTTCCATATCCTTGATATTGAACGGCATTGCTTTTGCTGCAGGACGTACATCGGCAAACACCAACGGCGCTTGCGCTTCACAGCGTATAGAAGGCTCTGCAGAGAAGAATGCGTTTTCCTCATCATGCAGCATTGTTTCGACATACGTATCGTCTATGTAGGCTTGTACGCTCTGATACAGTGTTTTACTGATGCTGTATGCGGATTTATCATAAACGATCAGATAAACCGTCATCTCATGCTGTGCCAAAAAGGCTTCAATGGTATCGACAGCGATCTTTAAGGCTTCCTCTTTCGGATAGCCGAAGGTTCCGGAGGAGATCAGCGGGAATGCGATGGAACTGCATTTGTATTTAGCGGCAAGTTCGAGGCAGCGTTGATAGCAGCGCTGCAGGATCTTGGATTCTTCGGTGAAACCGCCGTTCCATACCGGACCCACCGTGTGGAAGATATATCTGCAAGGGAGTTCATAGCCGCGTGTAACGATCGCCTCACCGATCTCACACGGTGCGATCTTTCGACAGCGTGCAGTCAGCTTCATACCGGCTGCCATATGGATAGCACGGTCGCTCCCCCCTCTGCCCGACAGATGGATATCGGTGGCGTTGACAATGGCATCGACCTGCATCTTTGTGATATCGTTGCGCTCTATGATAAATGGCATGGATCTCTCTCCTTTCTTTTCTTCATGATATCATGTTTTGTTTGTAAAGTCAATCAAAAGAAGGTCCGATTGCTCGGACCTTTAAGCGTTTATCTTATTTGTGATGTTTGATCAGTCCGAATGCTTTTGCAAGTTCCATGGCAACCAGCGGAACAAATACCAGACCTAAAGCGATCAGGTACAGTTTCCACGGCAGGATAACCAGTTCGAATGCAATACGCAGCGGAGTGAACAGTACCGCCAATACCAAAACGGTGGAAACCAATGCAGCAAGGTTTAAGTTCTTGTTGCCGAACGGACCGATTGCAAACAGCGAACGATCGGAACGCATATTGAACGCCTGAACCACCTGAGAAAGTGCCAGTACGATGAATGCCATGGTCTGACCGCCTTCTAAGCCTGCCGCATTTTCACCGATCTTAAAGCCGATTAAGGTCAGCAGTGCAAACATGAAGCCCTGAAGTACGACACGAACCGCAAGACCGTTTGCAAAGATGCCTTCGTTTTTCGGTTTCGGTTTCTGATTCATGACATTTGCTTCGACCGCTTCCATGCCGAGTGCAATTGCCGGTAAACTGTCGGTTACCAGGTTGATCCACAACAGCTGCATCGAAAGCAGCGGAGTTTTGTGCCACAGCAGCATTGCTGCAAATACGGTGATGACCTCACCGATGTTAGTACCCAGTAAGAAGCCGATGACCTTTTTGATATTGGAGTAGATACCGCGTCCTTCGCGTACCGCTTCAACGATGGTAGCAAAGTTATCGTCGGTCAAGGTCATATCAGCAGCGCCTTTTGCAACGTCGGTACCGGTAATACCCATAGCACAGCCGATATCCGCAGCTTTTAATGCCGGTGCATCGTTGACACCGTCACCGGTCATCGAAACGACCTGATCCTTCTTCTGCCATGCTTTGACGATACGGATCTTATTCTCCGGAGATACACGCGCATAGACCGAGATATCGGTTACGGATGCATCCAGTTCTTCCTCACTCATAGCATCCAGCTGTGCGCCGGTGATCGCACGGTCGCCTTCTTCCAGAATGCCGAGTTCTTTTGCGATAGCGGATGCGGTTACAACGTGGTCGCCGGTGATCATGACCGGTTTGATGCCTGCCTGACGGCAAACTTTAACTGCCTCTTTTGCTTCCGGACGCGGCGGGTCGATCATGCCAACCAGACCCATGAAAGTAAGACCGTTTTCGATCTCCTCAGAGGTCAGTACCTGCGGAACGGAATCGATTTCTTTATAACCGATCGCCAGTACACGCAGTGCATCACGGCTCATCTCCTCGGTGAGCTGTTTTGCTTTCTCAAGATCACCGCTTACACAGCGCTGTGCCATCATATCGAATGCACCTTTGACGATGACGATAGTTTTGCCGTTGATACGGTTGATGGTGGACATTAACTTACGGTCGGAGTCAAACGGGATCGCACCGATACGCGGATATTTCTCGTTCAACGCATCTTTCGGCATACCGTTTTTGTGTGCAGCTAAAACAATTGCGGTCTCGGTCGGGTCACCGATGTGCTGTTCTTCTTCGCCGTTGAATACAACAGAACCGTCACAGCATAAAGTGCCGTAACGCAGCAGCTCTTTGATATCTTCGTCGTTTTCGGTAGTGATCGGAGTTGTCTCTTTGCCGTCAACATATGCTTTGACTAAGGTCATACGGTTCTGCGTCAAGGTGCCGGTCTTATCGGAACAGATAACAGAAGCACTGCCGAGGGTCTCAACTGCCGGCAAACGGCGGATGAGCGCATTACGTTTTACCATACGCTGTACGCCGATGGATAATACGATGGTAACGATCGCCGGTAAACCTTCCGGAATTGCGGATACTGCCAAAGAAACAGCGGTCATAAAGATCTCCATGACCGGGATACCGTTGATCAGACCGACTGCAAAGATGATCGCACATGCAGCCAGCGCAACGATACCGAGGTATTTGCCAAGCTGCGCAAGTTTCTGCTGCAGCGGGGTCTGACCTTCGGTCTCATTGTCGAGCAGGTTTGCGATCTTACCCATTTCGGTTTTCATACCGGTAGCGGTAACGACTGCGGTTGCGGTACCGTAGGTAATGCTGCATCCGGTGAAGATCATGTTGCTGCGGTCACCCAGCGGAGCATCCTCTTTGACAATGGCATCCGCATCCTTTTCGGACGGTACGGATTCACCGGTCAGAGCGGATTCTTCACTCTTTAAGCTGACACTCTGCAGCAGACGTGCATCTGCCGGGATAAAGTCGCCTGCTTCCAGACGGATGATATCACCCGGAACAAGCTCTGCCGCATCGATTACGGATTCTTTGCCTTCACGGATAACGCGGGCATGCGGAGCGGATAAGTTTTTGAGTGCATCCAATGCCTTTTCTGCTTTGCTCTCCTGTAAAACGCCGAGAACAGCGTTTAAGATAACGATCAGCAGAATCAGCGCCGGTTCAAAGAATTCGCCGGTATTGCCTTCTACACACGCGATCACAAAGGATACGACAGCTGCTGCGATCAGAATCAGGATCATTACATCCTTAAACTGATCGAGAAAGCGCTGCAGCATGGTCTTTTTCTTCTTTTCCTGCAATTTGTTCAAACCAAACTCAGCCTGTTTTTCTTTGACCTGAGCTTCGGTAAGACCTTTATGCAGATCGGATTTCAGATGCTCCAGAGTATCTTGCATGGAGCTGCTATGAAATAACATATGTCAATTCCTCCTGACTGCGGCTTATTTTAGTCCGCAGATTCGATTTATATTATATCATTCCGAACTTGAATCGGATATGAAATAAACGTGAAATATTTATGAAATTACAGATCATCTTCATTGATCTTACGTTCCTTAAGGCGTTTTTCGATAAATTCCTTGTATAAGCAGTACAGTACCGAGCTGACCGGTACCGAGAACAGCATACCCGGCATACCGAATAAACCGCCGCCGATGGTAACGGCAGACAATACCAGGATGCCCGGCAGACCGACAGATTTTCCGACGACCTTCGGATAGATCAGATTGCCTTCCAACTGCTGTAAAACCAGAATAAAGACAATAAACCAGAATGCTTTGATCGGGCTGACGAGTAAGATCAAGAATGCACCGACTGCGGTACCGACAAACGCGCCGAAAATTGGTATGAGTGCTGTGACACCAACCAGCACCGAAACCACCGCAGCATATGGGATGCGGAAGATCAGCATTCCAATGAAGCATAAAAAGCCGATGATCGCTGCTTCAGTCAGCTGACCGGTGATGAATTTGGTGAAGGTATCCTTTGCAAGTACGGTCAGTGCAATGAACTTATCGGTCTTGGTTTTCGGAAACAACGCATAAAGCGCTTTTTTGACCTGTTTGGAGATATGCTCCTTTTGTGCCAGAAGGTAAATAGAAAATACAAATGCAAGGAAGAAATCCACCACGGCACCGACGATGGACGAAGTGATGCCGACCGTCTTATCAATCACGCTTTCGCCGTAATCCGATATGAACGAATTGGCAAGATCCATGACCTTATCCATATCAAACGAAACATTCGGCAAAGAGAATCCGAAGCCTTCGATATATCCGATTAAACTTCCCGCCCATGCGGTGAAGTTGTTCAGATAATCCGGCAGCGAATCGATAAAGGTTTTCGCAGTCCGCTCGAGTTCCGGCAGGATCAGGAATATCAGGATAAAGATCGCGCTGATAAGCAGTAAGACCGATGACAGCAGACAGATCGGACGTTTTAATTTATCCTTCCACGGTTTCTTTTTCTTGATCCAGATCATATCCCAGAACACTTCCAGCGGATGCAGGATCATATTCAGAACAAATGCGATGCAAAAACCGATCAAAAACGGAGAAAGCAACGAAAGTGTAAAGCGAAAGACCTGTATCAGTTTTGCGGTGTGGTTGACCGCCCAGAACAATACAACGCTGAATGTAATGAGGAGCGCAAAAAATACAAGCGCTTTTTTGGTGATCGGCAATACAATATGCGATCTGTTTTCGGATTCTGTCTGTTTCGAATTGCGATTGATTTCCTGATTCATGGCTGATTCCTTTCAATATTGAGCATTTCTCAATATCATTATATCAGAGAGATTTTAAAATTGCATGGAAAAAATGTTACCGCAGTTTTTCCAAAATATCCGAAAGCTTCCGGTAACATATCTTAACACCGTCGTTTGGATCGATCTGCGGCGGATTTTCGGTCAAAGCTGTAAGCTTATGTATAAATTCCGGAGCGGCATTTTGCACCTTTGCAAGCTGCAGGATATTCGGTAAATGTTCATCGCGGTAGCTGTGCAGATAAAAATATGCGGTAAAGCCAACCTTCTCTCTGTCGGTGACCTTGAAATAGATCGGATGCTTTTGATATCTCCTGCAATGGTCGGTAAAGAATTTATCGGCAAAATATGCGGTCAAACGTTCGGCCGCAGTTTTGTTTTTGCCGACCGTATCCGCAAGAAAGCGCAGATTATCGGATAGATGTTCTTGACCGAATCGGAAAATCAATAGTTCGATGAGCTTTTTTGTCATTTCGTTCGGCGTCAGCAGGCTGCAGGAAAAATCAGGTATGCCGCAGTCATACCTGCCGAACATACAGCCGACCGCATAGGATAAAAATGCATGTGCATCACGGATACGGTCAGCCTTTTTGATCGCAATATCTCTTGGCGGAATCGTATCGCTTAAATCCTGCTCCAAACCGTAGGCTTGGATGAACAAGCGGTGGATCTCCTGCTCGGCCGCCGTAAATTTATCGTAACGGCGCTTTGCATAGGCTTCCCATTTCTCAAAAGCTTCATAAAGATCAACACCTTCAAAACGCATCAGCGGATGGATATGAAAATCCCAGGAAGTTTCATAATCGTCCCATTCTTCTTTGGAGATGCGGATGCATTCTTTGGCCAGCGGCTCGACCCTTTCCTTGATGTCCGGAATGATTGCAAACGGCAGCTGTGCGATGTTGCCTACCTGGAAATTAACGGTCGGGGCAAGAATGGACAGATAATGGAATGCGGCTTTGCTTGCCAGAAATGCAAGTGTGTACAGCAGGTCTTGTTCCGATACAAACAGCGACGAGCCGGAAACATCAAACATAAATCCCGCAGGCTTGTACCGCACACCGAAGTTCTCGAATCCGAATAACGACCAGGTGATGCCGCTTTTGAATTGATCTTTCATATTGCGCAGTACCGCATGGCTGCTGTTGCGAATCCGCTTTCCATCCTGTTCCCAGTCGATGACATACTCGTTCATGCCGTACCATTTGCGATAATTTCCGCCTTTATTGTACGGAAACCAGCGACAGCCGCT
>JBGUUN010000393.1:0-3547 GCA_045133555.1 Oscillospiraceae bacterium | reverse complement strand
TGTGCGAAGGATTATATGGATATCTTAAAATTCAGAATGTTCTGTATCTGATCTTATACTGCCGCTTTTTATAAGAGCGGCAGTTTTGTTTTTAAGTTGCGGGTTTTTGAAAAATGTGGTATAATGAAAATAAATACGGCAGAAACTATTCTGCTATGATAGAGTGGGGAGAACAAGATGATCAAAGCAGTTATTTTTGATATGGACGGAATTTTGTTTGATACCGAGCGCCTGGCGGTGCAAAGCTGGGAAAAAGCCGGTCAGGATATGGGTATCAAAGGTATGGGCGATGTTGTCCCGTTTGTACTCGGATTAAACGATACCGCTTCGCTGCCGTATGTTATGAAGGTGGTAGGCGATCATCCGTTTGATTATGCAGATTTCAGAGCACGTGCAAAGGCATACTCCTTTGCGCATTTCGAAAAATACGGTGTGCCGATCAAAGACGGTGTCCGTATCGCACTTTCTTATCTGAAAGAAAACGGCTATAAGACCGCAGTCGGCACCTCTACGATCAGAGAAACCGCAATGCATCATTTCGAGCAGACCGGCTTGAAAGAGTATTTCGATGCATTTGCCTGCGGCGATGAGATCAAAAATTCCAAGCCGGCACCGGATGTATTCTTACTTGCGGCAGAGAGACTCGGTGTCTCCCCGGAATGCTGCCTTGTTATGGAAGATAGTCCCAACGGCATCAAAGCAGCTGCAGCGGCAGGCATGGCACCGGTCATGGTACCGGACTTGGCACAGCCGACCGATGAGATCAAACCGTTGATTGCACATCAGCTGATCAGTCTGGCGCAGCTGCCGAATTTACTGCAGAAATTAAAGAAATAAGAGGATGCTTATGAAAAGAACGACCGAAGAAGCCTTGGATCTGCTGCGCGTAATGGCAAGATCAGATGAGGACTTAAAGAAAAGATTGCTTGCTACCGAGCAGAGTGACCGCCCGTTAGAGGATTTTTGCGCGATCGCCGCAGAATGCGGATTCGATCTGACCCCGGGTGAGATCTTAAGAAGCGGACAGGATTATTACGATAATCTGTTCAAAAGCTGTAACGGTGCCGCTGCGACCCCGATCGAGGAATGGGCAGATGCGTACGAGATGTTTATGGCGTCTCTTTGGTAAAAGAATATGGCAAAAGAAGCAATCAATAAAACCAATGCGATGCGGATCTTAGAAAAGGAAAATATTGCCTTTTCGGTGCATACTTATGATAACAATGACGGTAAGATCGACGGCATGAGTGTAGCCAAAAAAGTCGGTAAAGATCCCGAATTGCTGTATAAGACTTTGGTGACGGTGGGAGCAAGCAAAAATTATTATGTGTTTGTTCTTTGCGTGACCGATGAACTTGACTTAAAAAAAGCTGCGGCAAGCGTCGGTGAAAAATCGGTGGCAATGATCCCGGTCGCGCAGATCAATGCGGTGACCGGATATATCCGCGGCGGATGTTCCCCTGTGGGAATGAAAAAGAAATATAAAACGGTGATCAGCGAAGATATTATATTGCGTGATACCGTTTGTGTCAGCGGCGGAAAGATCGGTATCCAGCTCGAAATTGCACCGGAGGACCTGTGCAGAGCGGCGGATGCGACCTATGCTGATATCGTGTTTTGAGGGAAAGGAAGATATTTGTGATCAGAGATTATGAGAGCCTGTGCGCATTTCCGCAGGCAATGACCCATGCGGGCAAATTCCATGCGGATGATGTGTTTTCCACCGCATTGCTTAAAATATTGGTGCCGAACCTTTCGGTGCGCCGCGTATTCAATGTACCGGAGGACTTTGAGGGTATCGTTTACGATATCGGTTTGGGCGAATTTGATCATCATCAGAATGATGTGCCGGTGCGTGAAAACGGTGTACGTTATGCGGCATTCGGTCTGCTTTGGCGTGCATTCGGTAAAGAGATCATGAAAAAGGGCGTTCCGGAAGAGTATCTGGATGCAGAGGTACAGCGTTTTGATGAAAAATTTGTCTGTCCGCTGGATCTGGATGATAACACCGGATGCGGTGAGCCGATCGCGGATATCATCGGTCAGTTCAATCCGCTTTGGGATTCCACCGAGAAACCGGATACCTGCTTTTTCCGTGCGGTCGCATTTGCAAAGATTATTTTAGAAAATAAATTTGCCGGTATCTTTGGTATCTACCGTGCAAGAAAACTGGTTGCTGAAGCATTGGAGGAATCCGGCGGCGGTGATATCGTTGTCTTAAACACCTATGCGCCGTGGAGAAGTGTTCTGATCGACAGCAACGCGAAATTCGTAGTATATCCGTCGCAGCGCGGCGGCTGGAGCGCACAGGTCATTCCGGTATCTTCCGAGGATAATACTCCGCGCTGCCCGTTCCCGGAAAGTTGGGCAGGAAAACCGGCGGAGGAACTGCCGGGAATCTCCGGTATCGCCGGACTTCGTTTTTGCCATCACGGCAGATTCTTGGTATCGACCAATACCCCGGCACAGGCGAAGGAGGCCTGCCGCATCGCACTTGCAAAAGAAGCAATGAAGGCTGCTTTAAGCGGAAAGGAAAATTAAGTGGCGAAAACAAAGTCCTTTTTTGAATGCAGCAACTGCGGATATCAGACTGCCAAATGGCTGGGCAGATGTCCCGATTGCGGCAAATGGAACACGCTGGAAGAACATATCGACTTAAACACCGTTGCCGGTTATTCCAAAGCGGATGTCACCGCATCGGCACAGGCATTCAAGCCGGTCGAACTGGATGTGGTCAAGACCGATATCGAGACCAGATTCTCCACCGGTTCTGCCGAACTGGACCGTGTGCTTGGCGGCGGTATCGTACGCGGCAGTTTGGTGCTGCTGGGAGGTGAGCCGGGTATCGGTAAATCCACGCTGCTTTTGCAGATCTGCGGTTTTGTCGGTAAGGAACACCGTGTGCTGTATGTGTCGGGTGAGGAGTCCGCAAGACAGATCAAACTGCGTGCTGATCGTCTTGGCGTCAAAGGCAGTAATCTGATGCTGCTGACCGAGACCGATGTTGCGGGTATTTGTCAGACGGTACGAAATGTCAAGCCGGATGTGGTCATCATCGACTCGATCCAGACCATGAACCTGGTCGGCGTCAATTCCTCGCCGGGCAGTGTGACGCAGGTGCGCGAAACGGCAAATGCGTTTATGAAGGTAGCAAAGAGTGAGAATATCACCTTTTTCATCGTTGGCCATGTTAATAAAGACGGCGCGATCGCAGGTCCGAAGGTCATGGAGCATATCGTGGATGCAGTACTGCATTTCGAGGGTGAGCGGACCTTGTCTTACCGTATTTTGCGTGCGATCAAGAACCGTTTCGGCTCTACCAATGAGATCGGTGTATTTGAAATGTGGGCAAAGGGACTGCGTGAGGTCAAAAACCCGTCGCTGATGCTGCTGTCCGAGCGAATGGCTTCCATTTCCGGCAGCTGTGTTGCCTGTCTGATGGAGGGTACCCGTCCGATCTTGACCGAGGTGCAGTCGCTGGTTTCCAAAACCAACTTCGGTACACCGCGCAGGACCGCTGCGGGATTTGATTATAACCGTCTGGTGA
>JBGUUN010000392.1:0-1803 GCA_045133555.1 Oscillospiraceae bacterium | reverse complement strand
ATGGCGAACACTTCGAGTGCGGTGATCGACGAGCCGACCTGTTTGAGATCGGAGTCGATGCGATTACGGTCATATCGGTCACCGAAGATTTCGACATTCCAAAGCAGCAGTCCCGGTGCAAAGACAACCGCACCGCGCTGCAGAAGCCGCATGGTCTGATGGTTATAATTGTTGTCGCCGAAAAAGTCGGAACAGACCTCGGGCGTACCTGCACCGCCGTGCTGGGAGATGACAAACGGTGCATCCGCTGCCCTCTCATGCGGCAGAAACAGGATGCCGTAAACGGTAAAGTCACCGAGCACCGCCAGACGCATACGACGGATTTCGCAAAGTGCCGTATCAGCGACAAAGGTATCCTCGACACAGGTGACGGGAATCTGTTTCAGCGATTCATACTCCGTCAGCGGTGCACCGAGCATTTCATAATAGGCACGGCGATACGATTCGGGGTTCTGCGCCAGCCGCTCGGGGTTGATGAACGACGCCCGTTTCTCCGCCGCCTCGTCCTGTAATTTTGCAAGATAAGATTTTACCGAGTCCAGATAACCGACACGGTACGGACGGGATATTTCCTTGTCTTCGGTAAAGGGTACATAAGTCATTCGGAAATTCGCACTCCTTTTTGGATAATTTCACATTGCACAATATCATATTACTATATTTTTGAGAACTTGTCAATATTTTTTTGAAAGTTCTCTTTTCATTTTGGAAATTTTATGGTAAAATAAGAATAACCAAATTCAGTCTGACGACCAGAAAGGAACCAACCTATGAAAGCCTATGGAAAAACCACATGGATGATCCCCGATACTTACCTGCAGAAGAAAGAAAACTCCCGCTCCTCCGATCCCGCTGACCGCAGTCACGAAGCTATCTGCGTGCTCAACACCTCCGACGAAGATGCGCACATCTCCCTGACGCTGTTCTTTGAAGACCGTGAGCCGAACACCGCGTTCACCTCCTTCTGCGGTGCGCGCCGTACCCATCACATCCGTCTTGACAAGATCCGCGATGCAGAGGGCAACGGCATTCCCGAAGGTGTTCCGTATGCGATCCTGCTGCAGTCCACAGCACCCGTTGTCGTACAGTATTCCCGTCTCGATACCTCTGCCGCAGAGATGGCATTGATGACAACGATCGCATATTCGGTTGACGAATAACCCTTCCTCCCGAAAGCGCTGTCTTTACACAATCGAATCAAAAACAGGAGCATTCCCTCATGCCATCAGGCGTAGGAATGCTCCTTGATTTTTATGAAATTACAGATTCAGCAGTACGATCGCCGCAACACCGAGCAGGATCGCGATGCCCTTCTTCCACGAGATCGTTTCGCCGAAGAACAGTCTGGAACCGATGACCGCGATCATCGGACCGCCGCCCTGTACTGCGGGATAGACGATGGCACCGTCCATCAGCGTTGCCAGCAGAAGTACCATCAGATTCATACAGAAGTTCGCCGCGCCGATGAGCAAAAACAGCACGATCATGATCGGCTTGAAGAAATCACGCGCTGCAATGCGGTCTTCCTTTTTCTGGCGGGAACGCAGAACAGCAAACAGTACAAACGAGGTAATCGTCGCAAACAGATAGCTGTAGACGAGATACTGCGATGCGTATGCATTTGCCGATGCCATCGCGTAGATCTTCGATACGACCGACAAAACGCCGTTGCACAGCATCGAGGTCACAGCAAGCAAGATCCACTTCAAGGAGATCTTCTTCTCGCCCGTAACCTTCGGGTTGGTGAACAGGAACATGCAGACGACCAGCAGCAAAATACCGATGATGCGCACAGGTGTGATC
>JBGUUN010000391.1:0-1739 GCA_045133555.1 Oscillospiraceae bacterium | reverse complement strand
GACCGAAATGAATTCCTTGCCGATATCCACCTCGACTGTCACTTCGGTCTCCTGCTCGGGATAGAGATAGATAACCGGTTTGCCCATCAAATACGGATTCCAAAGAAACGGATCAAAATATTTATCCAACATACTTTCCGCTATCAAATCAACAGTAGTGCATTCCTTCTCCACATTGACCGCCACACGAACGTAGAGCGGCTCTTTATTTTTGCGCTCTACCTTCCAATAGTAAGCGTTGTCCCAAAATTCGTAAATTCCCCATGCCCGAACAAGATCCTCCAAATACTTTTCATCCAGCCGTTTTTCAGTCCATTCACAGGAATGTCGGGATGCTTGCTTCAGCGTTGGAATCCTTCTTTCGCATCCCGCAAGCGACAAACACAAAATCAGAACCAAGATCACAGAAAGTATCTTTTTCATATTACCCTCCTATCTCGCCCGCACCCCATTCGACTACGGTAAAACCTTCTCGTTTCGGTGCGGAAAGTTCCTGCGGTGCGATCTCTACCGCTTGTTCCAAACCTTCCCAGACCATAAACACACGGATCACGGTATCCGGGGTCGGCGTTACCGTCAGCTTTGCCTGCTCGGTATATGCCTCTTTCTGGAACGAGATCAGATTATACGGATTTTGCTCCATCTGCGGCAGCCAGTAGATGATAAATTCATTTGCCTCTTTATCGGTCAGTCCCAGTTTGCCGAGCGCATCTTCCAAAAATGCTGCGGTGTCGGTGCCTTTTACGCAGAAGCCTGTCGAAAGATCCATCTCCTCCGGCAGGTAGCCCTCCCAGAACAGACAATAGTATTCTCGATCGGTGTTCGGGTCTACCAATGTTCCGTCAGGGTACGCGGTGACTGTCCAGCCGTCCCGATAACTCGGATAAAGTGCGGTAAATTCGCCGCTGATATCGATCTGCACCTGAGCCGTCAGTTCCTCCTGCGGATAGAGATAGATAACCGGCTTTCCGCCCAAGAGAACCGACTGCTTCTTCATAGTATTTGGATGCAGTTCTCCCATCGTGCCACGATTAGCATCCGTACATCCGTCAACATTAAAATCGATATTTCCACCGTAACCGGATGAAGCATTTCCAAATACCAATTCGATGTAATATGGTTCTTCTGTGGAATCATCCTCCACTTCCCATAGACAATATATTTGTGATCCGGCGGTTATAACCTCATCGTATCGTCCCCATACCTGAATGACATCATTTACCAAAAATCCTTCCATTTTTCTTGCGATCCATTTATCCGACTTTTGGGATGCCTTTTCAAAACTCGGCATGGATTCTTCTCCGCATCCTGCCAGAGAAAAACATAAGATCATTGCCAGTATCACGGCTGTCAGCTTCTTCATATTACCCTCCTATCTCGCCCGCACCCCATTCGACTACGGTAAATCCTTCTCGTTTCGGTGCGGAAAGTTCCTGCGGTGCGATCTCTACCGCTTCTTCTGACCCCTGCCATGCCATAAACACGCGGATCATCGTATCCGGTTTCGGCGTAACGGTGAGTTTTGCCTGCTCGGTATATGCCTCTTTCTGGAACGAGATCAAATTATACGGATTTTTCTCCATTTGCGGCAGCCAGTAGATGATAAATTCATTCGCCTCTTTATCGGTTAGTCCCAATTTACCGAGCGCATCTTCCAAAAATGCTGCGGTGTCGGTGCCTTTTACGCAGAAGCCTTTACTCATATCAAATCCGTGATCTGCCATGCCTTCCCAGAACAG
>JBGUUN010000390.1:0-1669 GCA_045133555.1 Oscillospiraceae bacterium | reverse complement strand
GTTTGTCAATATTTATTTATTAAATAATCAATGAATATGTACTTTAATTTGCAATTTTTCCGCTTTGACTTTACTTATCTTCCGTTTTTGGGAAAATTTGTGCAATATGAATTGCAATTTAAGGTCCGGTATGATACAATATAATTGCACACGCAACAATTGCGAATGCAACAAATGTAAAATGAGGGGATTTATATGTCAAGACCATTTACCAAAAGCATTGCCATCATCGCACGGTGTGCAACGCTTTACCGTGACAACAAGCTCACCGATTGCGGCTTGAACGGCGTACAGGCACCGTATATACCGTTGATTGCACAGAATCCGGGCATCACGCAGGATCAGATCGCGCAGAATCTGCATGTCAACCGCAGTAATGTGACCCGACAGCTTGCATTGCTGGAAGAAAACGGATTTATCATCCGTAAACGTTCGGAGGTTGATCGCAGAGCAGTCGAAGTATATCCGACCGACAAAGCATTGGAAGTACTCCCCCACGTCAGAGAGAGCTTTCGCAACTGGCGTGAGGAATTGACCTTAAATCTGACCGACCGTCAGATCGAAACGCTGGAAGAACTGTTGGATCTGGTTGCGCAAAGAGCGGAGGAGATCGAATGAGGACTATATTTCAATATATCAAGCCCAAGATCCTGCGTATCCTGCTCGGTCTTACCGTAAAATTTACCGGTACAGTTGTAGAATTGCTGCTGCCGTGGATGCTGTCGGTCATCTTAGATGAGTTTGTTCCGCAGAAGGATATGAAAAATATCTATCTCTGGGGCTTTTTGATGGTGATCTGTGCGCTTATCTGTTTGTTTGGAAACGTGACCGCTAACCGTATGTCCACCAAAGTATCCCGTGATATCACCCGTCAGATCCGCAGTGATTTATTTACCAAGGTCACCGCACTCACCTGTGCCGAAGCGGATGCGTTTACGACTCCGTCGCTGATCTCCCGACTGACAAGTGATACCTACAATCTGCATCAGATGATCGACCGTATGCAGCGTCTGGGTGTCAGAGCACCGATCCTGCTCATCGGCGGTATCATTGTTACCATGTCGCTGGATGTGATGTTGACCATGGTACTTATCGTAACCCTGCCGATCTTAGCAGTAATTGTCTGGATCGTATCGGTCAAAGGTATTAAGCTGTACAGCGCATCGCAGCAGAAGCTTGATCGCCTGATTCGCCGTGCGCAGGAAAGTATGAGCGGTATCCGTGTCATTCAGGCACTGTCCAAAGCGGATTACGAGCGTGAACAGTTTGATGTTGCCAACAGCGATGTAGTGCGCTGTGAGCGGCAGGCAAGCATGCTGATGAACATCACTAACCCTGTCATGAACCTGCTGTTAAACGGCGGTCTGACCGCTGTCATCGTGGTTGGTGCTTACCGTGTCAACTCCGGTGGAATCCAGTCCGGTACTCTGATCGCATTTTTAAGCTACTTTACCATCATCTTAAACGCATTGATGAGCATTTCGCGAATCTTTATGATCTGCTCGAAAGGTACCGCAAGCGGTCGTCGTGTGGCGCAGGTACTCAATACTCCGGCGAAGATGCCGATTCTTGCAATCGAGCCGGTTCAAACCGAGAATCATATTGAGTTTGATCATATCACCTTCTCTTACGATAAGGTACAGCCGAACGTTTACGATATTCATTTTTC
>JBGUUN010000389.1:0-2317 GCA_045133555.1 Oscillospiraceae bacterium | reverse complement strand
AGTGGCATTGCAGCCGAAGGAAAGCGATGAACCGCTTGTCGGATCAAGACGCTCTACCCCGGGCAGCAACGCATTTGTTCCGTCGGTTGCGGGACTCATCATCGCAGGTGAGGTCATCAAGGAATTGGCGGATACAAGCAATGAGAACCCGTAAACCATTACGCATGGACTCATTTGATTACAGTAAAAACGGTGCTTATTTTGTAACGATCTGCACAGAGAAAAAAGAGTGTGTTTTAAGAAATGATGTAGGGGCGAACTGTGTTCGCCCGCCCCATATTGGCACACTTACCGATATAGGAACCATTGTCTATAACGAACTCGCAGTTTGGAACAGCCAATACGACGGTATTTACATCGACAAATACGTTATCATGCCCAACCATATTCACCTAATTATTGTAATCGCTGCAGACACCCATTACGGGCGAACTCAGTTCGCCCCTACACTATCCAGAATGGTCAAGCAATTCAAGGGTGCTGTTACCAAAAAAGTTGGCTACAGCATCTGGCAACGTTCTTTTCATGACCATATCATTCGTGGCAAAGAAGATTATGACGCAATCTACTATTATATCGAGCATAATCCCATTGCATGGGAAAAAGATTGTTATTATCTAAAAAAATAAAGGAGTGTTTTTTATATGTACCGTTTATTTGATCCGAATGAGATCCGTCCGCACGGATGGCTCAAAGACCAGTTAAAGATCCAGGCAGAGGGCTTATATGGCAATCTGGACAAGGTATGGCCGGATGTACGCGACAGCGCATGGATCGGCGGAAACTGCGAAGGCTGGGAGCGTGTACCGTACTGGCTGGACGGCTTTATTCCGCTTGGCAGAATGCTGGACGACAAAGACTTGATCGAGCGTGCCGACCGCTACATCTATGCGATCATCGACCGCCAGCAGCCGGACGGCTGGATCTGTCCGTGCACCGAGGAGGAGCGTTACAACTACGATCCGTGGGCGGTATTTTTGATCGGCAAGGTATTGGCACTGCACTACGAATTCTCCAAGGATGAGAAGGTTTATCAAGCCCTGTACCGCATGATGAAGAATCTGCATGAGCAGTTAGCGGAAAACAAGGTACGCGTTTTCTTCTGGGGCGAATACCGTTGGTTTGAATGCTTTATTCCGCTGCAGACTTTATATAATGTCTGCGGTGAAGCATGGATCAAGGAGCTGGCACAGACGGTACGTGCGGCAGGTGCCGACTACCCGTCCTTTATCGAAAGCTGGAAGCGTCCGCTCAACAAGTGGACTTTATACACCCATATTGTCAACCTCGCGATGATGTTCAAGTATGAGGCGGTAAGCTGCGAGCTGCTGGGTGAGCCGTATCAAAACAAAGCCGAGGAATTATGGCA
This sequence comes from Oscillospiraceae bacterium, assembly GCA_045133555.1. Lineage (GTDB taxonomy): Bacteria > Bacillota > Clostridia > Oscillospirales > Ruminococcaceae > JAHHTP01. Next base: position 948 of record JBGUUN010000389.1, on the reverse strand, counting down.
GATTTTAGACAAATACAACGGCACCGCGGTCGGCATGTTCACCGGCGACGAATGTTTATCCGGTCCGAACAACAACCAGGGTACCGAGCTTTGTTCGGTTGTCGAGCTGATGTACAGCTGTGAGGTATTATACCGCATCACCGGCGATCCGATCTGGGCATCCCGCTTGGAGAAAATGGCATTCAACGCATTGCCGGCGACCCACTCGGACGATATGTGGACCCACCAGTACGATCAGCAGGTCAATCAGATCGCTTGTATCACCTTCCCGGGCAGATCCTTCTTCCGCACCAACCGTGAGGATGCACATTTATTCGGCTTAGAGCCAAGCTACGGCTGCTGCACCGCAAACGGCGGTCAGGGTTTCCCGAAACTGGCAATGAACCTGTTCTTGAAATCCGAAAACGGCATCCACTGCCCGACCCTGCTGCCGGGTATCTTAAATACCACCGTCAACGGTGTCGCGGTCAGGATCACCGCAGAAAGCAATTATCCGTTTGAAATGCACTGCAAATACATCATCGAGACCGCAGCACCGGTCGAGTTTGAATTCTCGGTACGTTTACCGGCATTTGCAAATGAAAGCGGCATGAAGTGCATTTCCAAGGTATGGGACGGCACCGAGGAGATCGAGATCAGACTGACTGCCAAACCGCAGCTGATCACCCGCGCAAACGGCTTAAAGGTTGCAGAGTACGGCCCGTTTGTATTCTCGCTGCCGATCAAGACTGCATACAAGATGCACGAATACGAACGTAACGGTGTTGCGCGCAAATTCCCGTACTGCGACTACGAATTATATCCGGAGTCGGAATGGCGTTACGGCTTTGCATCCGAGGAATTTACGGTACAGCATCATGCAGGCGATGAAATTCCGTTCTCCTCCAAAAATCCGCGCATTACATTATCCGCCAAACTTGCAAGGGTGGATTGGGATTTTGCGGACGG
>JBGUUN010000388.1:0-7772 GCA_045133555.1 Oscillospiraceae bacterium | reverse complement strand
GGCAGCAGCTGTCCGGAAATGGTCAGCTTACTGAAATCCCGCGGCATCAAGCCGGAGTTTGTACTGGATGAAGGCGGTGCGGTGGTCGAGAAGGTATTCCCGGGTGTAACCAAGGAATGTGCGGTCATCGGTGTCGGCGAAAAGGGCGGTCTTAACGTCAAGCTGTCGATGGAATCCAAGGGCGGACATTCTTCCACCCCGCCGGTGAAAACCGTATTGGGTACGTTAAGCAAAGCTGTGGTTGCTGTGGAGAGCAAACCGTTTGCCCGTCAGCTTACCCCGCCGGTCGCAGGTATGTTTGATGTGCTCGGCCGCGAATCCACCTTCCTTTACCGCATGATCTTTGCAAATCTCTGGTGCTTTTTACCGGTGCTGGACATGATCTGTAAGATGTCGGGCGGTGAGCTCAATGCTATGATGCGTACCACCGTTGCGGTGACCCGCATGGAAGGCTCCAAGGCATACAATGTGCTGCCGCAGAAGGGCAGTGTCGGTATGAACCTGCGCTTAATGGGCAAGGATACGGTGGAATCCGCTTGTGATTACCTGAAATCGGTCATCAAGAATGAGGATATCAAGCTGGAGGTGGTCAGCGGTATGAATCCGTCGATCTACTCCGATACCAAGTGTGAGGCTTGGGAGAAGTTAAAATCCACCATCGAGCAGACCTGGGAGGGTGCGCTGGTATCGCCGTATCTGATGATGGCGTGCAGCGACTCCCGCCACTATTGCAAGATCACCGATAAGGTGTACCGTTTCTCCGCAATGCGTTTATCCAAGGAGGAGCGCGGCATGATCCATGGCAGTGATGAGCGCATCCCGCTCGAAACCCTGATCAAAACGGTCGAGTTCTATGTGAGATTGCTGGAAGTACTGTAAATAAAACAAATCCCCGACAGGAATGTCGGGGATTTTGCGTTGTCATTCACGATACAATTCATCATAAAACCATTTTTCCGGATTATCCGATATATATTTCATGTGCGTATCATAATCCTGCAGATCTCGGATGATATGGTCATATGAGCGGCTTTGCCAGATATTGATACCATATTCCTTGTTGCAAAAGCGCTTGAAGGTAGAAATCCATCTGGATACAACCGAGTTTTGAATCGTATTTGTAGGGACCGGCGTCCTTGACGGTCCGGACATCGCAGATGTCTTTCTTGTTTCGGGAGAAGCTGTTTGAGAATGAGATACCATTAACAACAGATGGATATGATTCGGCATGATTACATAGCTCTTCACCGAAACATCCGCATAGAATGCATCAAGTTGATGAATGTATTTATCTGCAATTCTTCCATATGCGGTCAAAAGGTTTTGCGTGAAACGAGATGCTGCGCAGGGACCGTCGGGGACGCCGGTCCCTACGATACGTGAAAGAAAACATTCTCTGTTGCGGGTGCAAATGGTGATAAAATAAGCGCCGTCTTGATTGTAATCATACTCCTGTAATCGCATCTTCTTTCTTTTATTGATTTCTTCTGTCATTTTGCAAAATATTCCTCTTTCAAAATGGCGTAATGCAATTTATCTGCATTGTAGCATAAAAAGGGAGGGAAAGTCAATCAAATGTCATAAACGGCAAAGCCGGATATCCTCGCGCGGTTTCTCGCTCATCTTCCAAAAGGCAATCTCATGCTTCGAGCAGGAGGTGAATAAAAAACGGCAGAACGCCTTTTCCGTTTCGCTGAGATCCGCACAGGCAGTTTCGGCAAATGCGATCCACTCTTTGCATAAGCGGTCATAGCTGCCGTCGGCATAATCGTTGACAAATCTTGCATACGGTGTTTGCTGCACGGATCTGCATTCTTTTAAGATGCGTCCGAAAATATATCCGTAGCTTAGCATACAGGGGAGTGCCGCCATGATACAGACCGCAGCGGTCGGATGGGTTTTGGCAGCCTGCAGCATGGTGTCGGTGTAAGCTTTGTTTTCCGGCCGCTGCGGTAAAACCTGCAGCTTTCGGTCGGACAGTTGATAGTGGTTTAAGTAATACAGTCTGGTGCTGCTTTCCGCTTCGTTTACAAAGGAGAGCAACGAGTAGAAGGCTTTGATCTCATCCATCGTCTTTGCGGCAGCGATGCCGTAAGCAAAGATCTTGGCGTATTCCCGCAGATAAAGGCTGTCATCGATGATGTAGCCGATGAAGCAATCCTCCGGTAAGCTGCCGTCGGTCATACCGCGCAAAAAAGGGGTGTCAAGACAGCTTTCCCAGAGCGGCAGATTCTCTTTGATGCAATCGGTCACAAAACTCATAAGACATTTCCTCTGTTGACGGTCTTGCGGATGTTTTTGATCGGCAGGGCGAGCATTAAGATCGCGGCAAGGATCGCCTCCGGGATCAAAGAGGAGAGATTGTAGCCGAAGCTGTATGCGACCGCACCGAAGCCTTCCCACGCATTCTGCGAGAAGAACAAAATGCCGGAGAGAACATGACCGGTGGTCTTGATGAGGATCGCGACCGCGATGCCGCAGAGCATCTTCCATTTCTTATCGCATCCGAAGATTCCCGCATATCCCAAGCAGCTGAAGCAGACCAGATGTTCGACAAAAAACTGCGCCCAATGCACCGGTGCCCAGATGGGCAATAAGAATAATGCCAAGATCGCCGTGATCGCACCAGAAAGAATCGCAATGCGGTGGTCGTAGCAGACCGAAAGCAGCATGATCGGGATCAACGCACCGATCGAGATGGATGCGCCGGTCGGCAATGGAATGTAGATAAAAGATAACACAACAGTCATGGCGCAGGCAAGTCCGCATAAAGCCTGTGCTTTGATCGGCAGTTTGATCCCGCGGCAAAGAAATACGGTCATGATCAGGTAGCCGACGGTAAAAATACCGGTGATGATGTAAGCTGACATAGGGAAACCTCCATAAAATAAAAAAGAGTATTCCCGATGCATCGAAATACTCCCGTGAAGGCTTTTTATACAAAAACTTCCTACGGCGGCATAATCCGCATCAGGTTCACGGGTCGAAGGCTGCACCTTCCTCTCAGCCGTTTTTACGGCTCCCCGGTTTTTAAGTGTATTATAGCACAGCGCGCAGTGCTTGTCAATAGTCCGGTGCAGGATTTGGAGGAATGACGGGAATGCTGTCAAAGAAAGGTGAATAAAATCTGCGGAAAACCGTAAAACTTATTGACAAAAGCGCATGAAACAGGTACAATAGATAGTGAGGTATCAGCACTTGGTAAGGAATATGATGTGCTGATAGCAAATAATAAGACAAAGAAGGTGCTTTTATGAAAAAGATAATGGCTGTGATCATCAGCATGATCTTAGCGGTCAGCTTGGTATGCGGTGCGATTCCGGCATTTGCTGCAGGAACCGCAGGCAACCATTATAATGTTGTATTAGTTGTTGACGGTTCCGGTTCTATGACCTGGACCGACTCCCAGAACTGGAGATATGAGGCGATCAATCAGTTCGTAGGCTTACTGTCCCAGCAGGGCAACTGCCTGGGTGCGGTCGTATTCGACCATGAGATCCAGGTATCCATGGACTTATCCGCAATCAGCAGCCGTTCCGACAAGAAAGCGATCACCGATGCGATCGAGAATTATGAGGTCGATAAATACGGTGATACCAACATCGGTCTGGCACTGGAGTCCGCAGTGGATATGCTGCAGACCGGCGGTGACAGCAATCTTCCGTCCGTTATCGTATTGCTCTCCGACGGTAATACCGATCTGGATGAGGCAGAGGCAGTAGAGGTCTCCTTAGAGCAGAAAGCGGATGCGATTGATAAAGCGCGTGACAGAAATATTCCGATCTATACCGTTTGCTTAAACGAGGACGGCAGTGCAAATACCTCTGAGTTAAAACAGATCGCAGATGCGACCGGCGGTAACTTTGAGGAAGTTTCCAACGCACAGGACTTAAAGAATGTTTTCCAGGCATTCTATAACTTGATCTACGGTACCTCCACCATTCCGGTCATCCCGGGCACCAAATTGGATGAAAACGGCATGCTGGAAGCAGATTTCTCCGTTCCGAGCGTCTGCGTTCAGGAGGTCAATATCATCATCGGTGGGAATGTCGATTCCATCGAGCTGATCGATCCGGATGGCAAGGCACTTTCTTCTTCTGAAGTTGAGGATATGACCACCGGTTCCAAAACCTTCACCTTAGTCAAGATCGTAGATCCGAAGGCAGGCAATTGGCATATCATCATCCACGGCGCACCGGGCGATACCATTCAGATCGATATGGTATATAACTCCGATTTCCGCGTAGAATTCTCCGAGCAGCAGGAGATCGATGTTCCGGTCAATACCGACAAGACTTTTACCACCACCATCTATGACGGTGATACCGCTGTTACCGGTAAGGATGCGTATGCAGGCTTCAAAGCCGAGATGTATGTCAAGGATGCAAACGGCAATCTGCTGGATACCGTTGCAATGGCTGCATCCGACACCGCATTCACCGTAGACTATAACTTCGATACCATCGGTACTTATTATCTTTCCACCCATGTTGAGGGTCAGACCTTTACCGGCGAGACCGATCCGGTTATGGTCAATGTAGGCAATACCGCACCGTATCTGACCGGTGAGGATACCCTGACCAAAAAAGTGTACATCATTCCGTTTATGGATTCCGTTACCGAGATCGATATGACCGGTATGGCAAAAGATGCTGAGGACAGCACCTTGACTTATAAGGTCATGTCCACCGCATTCCTGCCGGAGGATTATGAGATCGACGAATCCGGTATGCTTACCATGAAGGATTACAGCATCGGCAAAGGTTCCTTCACCGTTGCGGCTTATGACTCGATGGGTGCATACTGCAGCTTTACCGTTAAAGTTGTTACCGTTAACGTCGGTTTATGGACCATCATCCTGCTTGGCGTTGCAGCGATCATCGTTGCCGGCGTATTCGGCATCCTGCTTTGGATCGCACTCAACAAACCGTTTGCAGGCAGCTGCTACGCACAGTCCGCAGTTGACGGTGTCTACAGCCAGTGGAGCGAGGTAAGAAAAGCAAGAGGCCGTGTGAAACTGGCGCAGTTCGGTATTCCGCTGCCGCAGGGCATTTCCGGTACCGCTTATTTACAGGCATCCGGTAAAAACTACGTTACCTTAGTCAGCAAGACTCCGTTCTATTGCCGCGGTCAGATGGTAAAAGAGATGAAAGTGACCTCTTTTGACATTGAGATCCGTTCGGATGCAAATTCGATGGATGCTATGTGGATCCACTTCAACGGTCGCATGAGATAAGCGTGACAGCATCAACAACCTAAAATCATTCTTACTTCCCCCGATACGACCGTATCGGGGGAAGTGTGTCTTTGGGAGAAATGGATATGAATTGTTTGAGATTATTTGAAAAAGAAAACAGCTGCCCACCGGTCAACCGCAATTTATTTATCAGTCTGGGCGGTTTGGGATCGGAAGCATTGCAGGCGGTGGCAAAGCGTACGGATATGCTCACCGGAGGAGCGAGGTCGGATACTTACTTTTTGGCAATCGATTCCGACGGCTGCAGTTTCATAGAGGAAAATCGCGGCTGTCTTACGGCGGGTGAATGTCTGTACCTGTCGATGCATCCGTTTATTCCGATGCCGCCGGCGGCACTTTTGCCGTATGCGGCCGAGGCCGGTGTCGATGTGGCAGAGCTGCTTTGCATCCATGCGGCAGATGGCTGCGGCTGTATTCCTGCGCACGGTGCGCTTGCGGTCACCTATTATAAACAGCAGATCAAAGACAAACTGATGTCTGCCCTTGCAGATGCAAACGGTCTGACCTTTGTGCATCTGTTGTTCGGTGCGGGCGGCGGTATGTCCGGCGGTGTGATGCCGCTTACTAAGCTGATCTGTGAGGCTGCACAGGAAGGACAGAAAGAGATCGTTTTGCTACATTATATGTTCTCCGAACAACTGACCGCAAATCATACCCCGCCGCAGAACTTAACCGATATGCAGAAAAACCGCAAAAAGCTGATGGCACAGTTTCAGGCACGCTATGAAACCGCGGATCTGCCGGCATATATCCGAAAGGAATTCTGCCATCTGATCCTGCCTGAAGTTTTGCACGCGGACGCAAGAGCAGAAGCGATCCAAGCGGCTGCGGTTTATGCGGGAGAGTTTTTATATCAGTCGGAGCATCAGCTGCTTTTGAATTACGATGCCATGCAGCCTGACCGTTTTGTCGCCATCGGTGCAAAAGCGGTGCATGACCCATATGCGCGGTTAATGGCAAAGCTGGCGGTCAAAACCTTTGCAAAATGCCACCGCAGCGAAGCGGATGCGCAAAGTCTTGATCGCATCGAAGCAGAATTTGACCATATCAAAAAAGTCTGGTATCCGTGGACCGAGAATGCGTTTGCACAGATCGAGATCACGCCAAACGAGCTCAAAAAACGCGGTACGGACGATTTTGATGCGGAATATAAAAGAGCGCTGGCAAAGAGCGTCAACAAGTTCCACCCGGAGATGTTGGAATTCGGCAAGGATTTGCAGCAAAGGGTGACCGAACATCTGGTTGCTATCGCCGGTGTTCCGGATTACGGTCCTGCGGTCATGGGTGTATTTATGAAAGAACGCTTTGTTCCGATGATGCAAAAATACATCAAAGATCTCAGCGAGCAGATGTATGAGGCAGACCGACTCGCAAGATATCATAGACAGGAATACGAGCGTCTTGCCGCAGAGATCACGAACAGAAATCTGCCGCTTATTTTTAACCGCAGCTTATATGAGATGTATCTGACCGCTATCTATGACAGCTATTATGCGCAATACCGCTATGAGGCACTGTACCTTGCACGTGCGCTGACCGATGAACTTACCAAAGAGATCTACCGTATCTGGAAGGATCACTTTGCGGATACGGCAGAAAGAATGGAGAAATATTTTGCCGATCTGGACACCGAGCTGTGGCATGATTTTCATACCCTGTACCCGCTTTCCGATGCGGAGACACTGCTTGAAAGCTATTGCACACCGCTGCAGGCAATGCGCCGCTACGGTGAGATGGTAAAGGCATTCCTGATCGCAGATAGCGGACTTTCCTCCGTTATGCGCAGCTGCTGTCAGCTTTCGGCGCATAATCGCACCGAGTGTTTGATCGAGGTGTTTGAAGCACCGTTAGAGGTTGATTTACTGCAAAAGGTCAAGGCGCATATCCGTATGCGTCTGATCGATCATTTTATGATGATGGCCGACCCGTCACTTTTGCGGGAAAGTTGTGTGTACTACTTAAATGCGCCTGCTGTGGGGGTATTCTCGCAAGCGGTGCATGAACTGAGCGATCCGACGGTCGGGCCGTATTACGGCGAGCGCGGTGTGGAGTATGATATTTGCATCTACCGTTTGGCGGCATATACCGAGCAGGGCATTGCCGCATGGGAGAATTGAGGGGAAGATCATGGACGAGAAAGAGAAAAAGAATCCGACCTTGCTGATCGGAATCGGCGGTACGGGCGGCAATGTGGTAAATCTGATCAAGCAGGAGATCGATAAAAAAGAGAAAACACGTTTTTTGGCGATAGACCTCGATGAAACACAAGAGGAGGAAGAAAAATGAAGATTTATCCGAAACTGTCTTTAGCAGACGGTGCCGATTTTACCGCACCGTTTCCCAAAGTCGGCCTTGACAAAGCGTATGCGGATATCTTTATCGGTTTGGGCGGCGCAGGTGTCGATGTGCTGGCTGCGCTGAAAATGCAGATGTCGGAATGCTTTGAAGCCGATTATCGCATCGAAACCGAACCGAAATACCGCAATGTCCGTTTTCTGACGGTGGATATGGAGGA
>JBGUUN010000387.1:0-3172 GCA_045133555.1 Oscillospiraceae bacterium | reverse complement strand
GCTTCTTCCATGCCCTCGACAACACAGCCGAATGCAGCGTACTGACCGTCTAAGTGCGGTGCGTCGCCGACCATGATGAAGAACTGGCTGCCTGCGGAATCCGGATGGCCGGAACGAGCCATGGATAAAACACCCTCGGTGTGTTTGATGGTGTTCATGACGCCGTTCATTCTGAACTCGCCTTTGATGGAGTAGCCCGGATTGCCCATGCCGGTGCCGTTCGGACAGCCGCCCTGGATGACAAAGCCCGGGATGCAGCGGTGGAAGGTCAGACCGTTATAGAAGCCTTTGTTGATGAGGGAGATGAAGTTGTTGACGGTATTCGGTGCTAAGGTCGGGAATAATTCCGCTTTGATGACCGCACCGGATGCCATTTTGATGGTAACTACAGGATTTTGCATAATGATTGCTCCTTTGTGTGGTATTTATGGTAATATGTATTATAGCATGGTTCGGTAAAAAAAGCAAGTGTATCGATTTTTGCTCGGTCTTATCCGTTTTTACTGTTGACTTTGCGCATAAAATATGATAGAATATAATGTATCTATAATGTCCGTACGAGCCAGTTACGGCGAAAGGAGTCTTTTACTTATGAAAAATCAGGAAAAAACAATGGAAAAAATCGTAAACCTCTGTAAATCGAGAGGTTTCGTATATGCAGGCAGTGAGATCTACGGCGGTCTCTCCAATACCTGGGACTACGGTCCGCTGGGCGTTGAGTTCAAAAACAACGTCAAAAAAGCTTGGTGGAAAAAATTCGTTCAGGAGTCCAGATACAATGTAGGTCTGGATGCTGCGATCTTAATGAACCCGGAAGTTTGGGTTGCATCCGGTCACGTCGGCGGCTTCTCTGATCCGCTGATCGACTGTAAATCCTGCCATGCACGTCACCGTGCCGATAAACTCATCGAGGATGCAGCAGGCATCACCGCTGACGGTTGGTCCAACGAGCAGATGATGGAATACATCCGCGAGAACAACATTGTTTGTCCGGATTGCGGCGGTAAAGATTTCACCGATATCCGTGCGTTCAACTTAATGTTCAAAACCTTCCAGGGCGTTACCGAGGACTCCAAGAGCGAGATCTATCTGCGTCCGGAGACCGCACAGGGTATCTTTGTAAACTTCGATAACGTACAGCGTACCACCAGAAGAAAACTGCCGTTCGGCGTTTGCCAGATCGGTAAATCCTTCCGTAACGAGATCACTCCGGGTAACTTCACCTTCAGAACCAGAGAGTTCGAGCAGATGGAGATGGAATTCTTCTGCAAACCGGATACCGATTTAGAGTGGTTTGCTTACTGGAAAGACCAGTGCGTCAACTTCTTGAAATCCTTAGGTATGCAGGACGAGAATATGCGTCTGCGTGACCACGATAAAGAGGAGCTGTCCTTCTACTCCCGCGCTACCACCGATATCGAGTACTTATTCCCGTTCGGCTGGGGCGAATTATGGGGCATTGCTGACCGTACCAACTACGACCTGACCCAGCACTTCGAGCATTCCGGCAAGAAACTCGACTACTTCGATCAGGAGAAGAACGAGCACTACATCCCGTATGTTGTTGAGCCGTCTTTAGGTGCTGACCGTGTTGCTTTGGCATTCTTATGCGAAGCTTACGATGAGGAGGCTTTACCGGACGGTACCACCAGAAACGTAATGCACTTCCATCCGGCTTTGGCTCCGTACAAAGCAGCAGTTCTGCCGCTGTCCAAGAAGCTGTCCGAGAAAGCATACGAAGTTTACGATATGCTGGCTAAAGTGGTTCCGACCGACTTTGATGACGCAGGCAACATCGGTAAACGTTATCGCCGTGAGGACGAGATCGGTACTCCGTTCTGTGTAACCGTAGACTTTGAGACCGAGACCGACGGTTGTGTTACCGTTCGTGACCGTGATTCCATGGAGCAGGTTCGTATCCCGGTAGAAGAAGTTTGCGAATATATTCGCAAAAAATGCGAGTTTTAATTTAAAAAAACCACACTTTTTCCCAATTGTTGCAGGAAAACTGTTGTAAATACAAGGGAAATGTGCTATAATATTAAGGTGGACAGGAAAAGAGGAAAGAAAAAATGGCTGTGATCTGTGCATTACTGCAGGATTTGAAAGCCCTCGGCGTATGCGAGGGGGATATGATTTTGGTACACAGTTCCTTAAACGGACTGCGTAACGGCTATGCAGACTACGCTGCGGTGACCCCGCAGAACGTACTCGATACGCTGCTTGCCGCAGTCGGGGAACAAGGAACCCTGATGCTGCCGGCACTTTCCTACATCTCCGTCAACAAGACACAGAATCTGTTCGATCAGAAAAACACCCCGTCCTGCGTCGGTATCATTCCGGAGATCTTCCGCAAGGAATACCCGGTTTACCGCAGCATGCACCCGACCCACTCGGTCTGTGCAATGGGCAAGTACGCAAAAGAGATCACAATGCGTCATGGGGAAGACCGTTCGCCGGTCGGAGAAAACTCTCCGTTTCGGCGAATGCTGGAATACAATGCGAAGATCCTGATGCTCGGCTGCGGACTCATCACCATGACCTATATGCACGGTGTTGAGGAAGCGGTGGGTACCGATTACGTTATGGCATCCGACCGGTGGGAATTCCGGATGAAAGAGGATGGCAAAGAGGAGTGGAGCGGCGATTATCTGCACCACGATTTTGCGGGATTTGCGCAGAGATATGACAGAATTGAAAATGTCATGGAAAAAGATATCGTATGCGGCAAGACTTTGGGCGGTAAAAGCTGGCTTTTATCCGCGGCAGAGCTTGAGCGCGTCGCACGCATGACATTGGACAAAGATCAGCATTATTTTGTGGACAGAGTGTAAGCTGATCGAATAAATTACGGAGGAACATCAATGAGCAGTTATAAAGAGCGGTTTGAGGAATACAGCAAGATCAAAGACCAGCTGGACTTTCTCTATCCGGGCTGTAAATTTACTGCGTTGGTCAAAGCAGGCGATCCGGTCGTAACCTTAGATCGTTGGAACAACAAGGAGTCGGTCGTTACCGTTCCGGGTTTTGTCAGTGCGATCGGACCGGGCGCATTCGGTAAAAATGAGAAGATCAATCGCGTTATTATTCCGGCAAACGTAGAATACATCGCAGAATTTGCATTTGCGGATTGCCGTAACTTATATGAAGTTGTATTCGAAAAAGGTTCTAC
>JBGUUN010000386.1:0-3328 GCA_045133555.1 Oscillospiraceae bacterium | reverse complement strand
ATACGCCACAAGATCATGCGCAGGGTCTAAGGTAAATTTTTCCCTGATCGCCGGCAGATCGGTTTTGGTCATGCAAAGTACGATCGGGATATGCTTTTCTGCGGTCAGCGCCTTTGCCGCTGCCAGCAAAAACGGCATATCCAGCTCACGGGTCAGATCCAAAAGCCAGATCACACCGTCCGCATCGGACAGCATAGACGGATTCTCCGAAACCGCGCCCAGATCACGGCGATGCAGCACCACCGTCTCCTTGCAGCTCACACCTTCGGTACAAAGCTTTCTTATATCAAACCGTAAAGAGATATCATCCAATGCGGTAGACGGCAGTACGGCATTCTGTTTCACCGCATGCTCATGCAAAAAACGAATCGTATCCGGATCTCTGACCAGTGCTGTTAAGCCTGCGTTTGCACTGCTTACTGCGATATTGCAAAGCAGCTGCGACAGATAAACCGTCTTTCCGCTGCCGGGCTCGCCGACAACATAGATATCGATCATATTGACCTCTTAAGCAAAGATATCTACGCGAATACCGCCGGCACTTTTGAATTCCGGTGGATCCTCGCTCTTGATATATACAGCTCTTTTCTTGAGCATCTCCTCATTGATCGGAAAATCGATCTTGCTGCCCGGGATATTATACCAGATTCTGCCGTTGTCCAACTCATTGCAGCCGGCAAACTCAGCCAGATAGTATCCGGTAAATTTCTCGCCGCCAAAGGTCTTTTTCTTCATCTGTCTGCTCACACGGACCTGAACCACAGCCGGTACTTCACAGGTATTGCCTGCGGCAAATAAGCCCTGCGGAGAAGCATAGACCATCAAGAGCTGTTCAGCGCCCTGCATACGCAGCTCACAGGCAAACATGGCATAGGAGGATGCTTTGTTCTGACCGCCGATCACCTGGAATCCGGTGACAACAGCGGTGCGCAAGAACAATCCCAGATCGGCATTCTCGCCGACCTTAACAAACGAATTCTGATGTGCGATCAGCTGCGGCGCATAATTCTGCAAAATCCCCATAAAGATCTGCGGGGTGATCGCAGAAAACTGCTGCTGATACGGTAAGCGCAGGATCAACGAAAACTGATCGCCCATACGGTCGCTGAGCAGCGCACCCGAAGCATTCAGCCGCAGATTCATCAGATAATGCTGCGCATCAAACGGAACAAACTGAATTAACATGGCCTACTCCTTTACGCATTCGCCGTCTCAGCGCTGGCGAATAAATGCTGTTCGAATAATGGGAATACTGCGACCGATTCGACCGCATCGCTGCTTCCCGAGTTGAAATAGTCGATATTCTGCTTTTCAAACATGTCCTTTAAGGTCTGGAACAACATATTCGTTCCTTCACCGACATTGATATTGAGCATAATACCCTGATAGGTGGCAGAGAGTGCATACGGGGTGTTCCAGCAAGCGTTTTCGGCGGTATTGTGACCCAACAGCTTTTGATGGACTGCAGCCGCAACGGTAGCGCCGTCCGCATTGCCGATACGCTTTTTCATCTCCTCGTCGAGTGCATCACTGAAGACCTGATCGAATGCGATGATATCATCGATCATTTTATTTAACTGCTTCTCCACCTGCATCGGGGTAATATCAAACTGCGTAAAAATCTGCAGCTGCTGCGGGTTGGAGTTTTTCACAAAGTCGATATACTGACGGGTGATCTCGGTATAATACGGCTCGACATTCGGAGAGAAGTGTAAGAAACTTAAGTCCGATACAAGCGTACTGTGCAGACCCTTGAAGTATTCCACCTGTTTCTTCGCTGCTGCGATCATCTCGCAAATGACCGCATATAAACGTTCGCGCAGCAGATCCGAACAGCTATGCTTGACGATATCGCGGATTGCTTCGCTGACCGACATGTTCTGATAATTCGGCTTGGAGCGGCTCTTATCGAAGATCATGGTCTCTACCGTTGTCTCGGAAATTCCCGCCAAAACGCCGACCGGGATCTTCTCGGACAGAGTCTTGCGATATTCCGCACAGGTATCCTCCAAAAGCTGCGGCTCCAAAGTCAGACAGCTCTGCATATAATCCGAGAATCCGCCGAAGGTACGCTTATCAAATTCCGCATAGGAAAGCTGACTCAACGCAAGATCCGACGGTTCGATGCACGCAAAGCTCTCCAGTTCCGCCTCATTCGGCAGATGATTCATCATTTCCTGCTGGAGTTTTCCGGTGATGGTAAAGCATCCGTCCGGGCTAAGCTGTAAAATCTGCGCCAGACGTCCGGCATCCACTCTTTCTTCCTTGGTCAGGCTGCAGATCTCTTCACAAAATCCTTTGAGCACAACAAAGCTGATCTCATCGACCGGCTTTTGCTGACCGCCATAGGAGATGGTAAACATCGGCAGCTTACCGATGCTCTGCGTTCTGGTCTGTACGGTATTATTGTGAGTATTGGTCAAAAGCATCGCACTTGCAGCCACCACCGAGGTCTCATATTCATTGAGGGTGGTATTGTTGCCGCAGCGATTGCTGATCATACAGATGCTGTCAAAAAAGCGGTTTAAGTCTTTCTGATTGCCGCGCATCCAGTTACGGATGGATGCGGCAGCGTTTAAGTTCTGCAGCGACTCGTCGAGCAAAAACACCAATACGGACGCGATATTCGAGGCCTTGGCAGCCTGCTTCAACGCGCAAGCGGTATTGATGCAGTTTACAAGCGACTGCATATCTCGGATATCGGAGGTATCCAAAACAAAGTACATATACATTCGTTCACGGCTGTAGAACTTGGCATTTGCCGCAAACATCTGCTGCAGCTCCTGCAGCAGATTGACCGAAGATCCGTCCATATGCTGGATCGCAATACCGTTTTGCACCATCTTGGTGTTGTAAAAACAGATATCCGAGACCGAGCCGCGCCATACACGCTGCAGACGTAAACGGATCTGCTCATGGCGCTTGCTTGCAGCCGGATTCAGATAAGCGATGCAGGTCGGGTAATTCGGTACGCTCGAGACGGCAGCATGTGTCCTTGCGTAGGTCGCTTCCCGCACTTTATTGATAAAATGTTGATTCAGTCGATGGATCATAAGACTGCCCTCTCATCAAAAAATCGGTATAAGATAAAATGCTTAATCTGACCCGCCTAATTTTGGCGGGTCAGACAGCAAAAAGTCAGATATTACATAATGCCATACATCTGTGCAGTGGTCTGAATGGTGGTCATTAAGTCTTTGAAGTACTGGATGATCACGTCATACTCTGCCGGATGTTTCTTCGCATTGCTCTGCATGAACTGCATATACTGCGGATTTAAGCCATTTTTGAATGCACGCAGTGCGTTCATCATCTGCGGAGCCATGGT
>JBGUUN010000385.1:0-1790 GCA_045133555.1 Oscillospiraceae bacterium | reverse complement strand
CACATTCTTTCCGGCGGCAAGAGCGGTCACGGCTGCGGCTTTATCGTCATGCACAACGGTGAAAATGTCACCCATCGCCCCGGTTATTTTGAAAAAGCATAATCGATCACAAAATAAGCAAGGACACACCGTTCTGTCTCACGGGTGTCCTTGTTCTGTTGTTTAGCCGATATCGATACGGCTCAGCTTTTCAAACAGCAATTCTTCCTCGTCTGCCGTATCTTCCGCCGCTTCGATCTTCCGTCGGATCGCGAGCATGCGCTCATCGGTTTCACGGATCGTTTCCGCACAGAGCCGCAGCTCCTCGGCAATCGCCTCCTGATCGGGAATCTCCTGCTTATACTTCATCTGATGCTCAAGAGATGCCCAGAAGTCCATGGCAATCGTGCGAATCTGTACCTCCACCTTCATATCGATCTTGTGGTCGGCAAAGAACACCGGCACCGTGACGATCAGATGCAGAGAACGGTATCCGTTCGGCTTCGGGTCTGCGATATAGTCCTTTTTGCGCAGAAGCGTGATATCATCCTGTGCCAGAAGCGCATCTGCAATCAGGTAGATATCGTCGATATACGAGCAGATCACACGGACACCGCCGACATCATGGATGTACTTTTCGATATTTTCCACCGACAAACCGCAGTTGTAACGTGCAAGCTTTTCCGCGATGCTTGCCGTTGTCTTCAGCCGTGTGGAAATCGACGCAATCGGATTCCGACTGTAGCGCACCTTGAATTCCGTATTCAGAATATCAAATTTCGTCTGAATCTCCTTCATGGCGCAGGTATACATCATCCGCAGTTCCTTGTAGTCCACGATGATCTCCATAAACTGTCTTGCGCGTGTCTGCATCCATTTTGCGGCATCCGCATTCAAGGTAAGATCGGTGCTCATTGCGGGTTCATTTTTATCTGACATCTGCATACATTGGTCACTTCCTTTTCTTTGTTGTCTTTAGTATATCATCCATTTATGGATTTGACCGAAACGAAGTGTGAAAAAAGAAGCAACAGGATGTAAATTTTTTTATTCGGCAGTTTTCTGTCGGTGTATGGACAAATTCATCGGAATATGGTATAATAAAGAAAACTTCACACAGAGAGGTTCCTTCATGAATGTCACCGTTATCGACGGACAGGGCGGCCAGCTCGGCGCACAGCTCGTCCGTGAAATCCATACACAGCTTCCCGCACTTTCTCTGACCGCTGTCGGTACCAATGCCGCCGCAACCGCCGCAATGCTCAAAGCAGGAGCCGCACAGGCAGCCACAGGCGAAAATCCCGTCATCGTTGCCTGCCGCCGCGCCGACGTCATCATAGGACCGATCGGGATTGTCATTGCCGATGCCATGCTCGGTGAGGTCACGCCAACCATGGCAGCTGCAGTCGGTGCCGCCGATGCCGTGCGGATTCTGATTCCGATGAACAAATGCGATACCATCATTGCTGGTGTATCGGAGCAGACCACCGCAGCACTGATTGACGATGTCCTGCGCCGTCTCAAAAAACTCGTATCGGTTGCGGAGTTTTCCTCTGCCACTTGACAAATTCAAACTTTTCGTGTATAATAAAAACGCGATTCAGAAGAACCGCGCAGAAACAGAAGTTTCTATCAAAGCTCATCCCCATCCGTCATCCAATTTCATAAATGATCGATACGCAGAAGGTGTCATGTTCCCGCACGGAGCACGTCACCTTTTTCTATTTCAAAGGAGTCCATATGAAACACAACCTGAAAATCCACAAGCTTGTTCTCGCCGCGATGTTCGCCGCCCTTGCCTACCTTCTGCC
>JBGUUN010000384.1:0-2450 GCA_045133555.1 Oscillospiraceae bacterium | reverse complement strand
CTTCGATGATGATCTCTTCTTCCGGGATTTCTTCTTCCGGAGTCTCTAACGGAATGTCCTCTTCCGGAATTTCTTCCATCGGCGGGAATTCCGGAACTACCGGCGGGTCTACCGGGTCAGACGGCGGATCTACCGGGTCAACCGGCGGGTCTACCGGATCTACCGGCGGGTCGAACGGACCGGACGGCGGATTGATCTTCACTTCATAGTCGGACCAGAAATGCTCTACTACGATTCGCTGTTTTTCGTTTACAGAGAAGGAAACGGTGAACGAGGTAGATACATCAACATTGTGGGTGCCTTCGCCGATACCGACAAAGCTCTGCGACTGATGTCTGCCGCCCTCCGGAGCAAATACATAAACGCCCTGCTCCAGATACTGAGTACCTTCTAATCTGAGGTCAAAGACAAATTCGCTGTTTTCGCCTAAGGTCAAGCCGGACAGGGTGTAAACACCTTCAGCATCCGGGGTAATGGTTTCAATGTACTGACCTTCAGCATTTTCACCGGCCAGACGGCGTACGATCGGTAAACCGTCCTGATCTAAGATCGGCTGGTCATTCTCATCCATTAAGCAAACCAGCAGGTCATCTTTCTGACCCGGAACAAAAGCGAGCTTAAAGTTGAGTGCGGTGTTATAAACATCGTTATCGGTGTTATCATCCAGATTTTCGGAAGCATCGGTAACTTTGTCGCTTACAACCAGGGTAATGTCTTCAATCGCATTCTTCTCATTGATAACGGTAGAGGATTCCTCTTCGGTGTCAAGATTAATCAGCCAATTATAAAGGAACTCTACTCTTGCATTTGCTTCATTGTCAAAAGGCTCATCCTCGTTGCTGGAAGATTTGAAGTTGCTGCGCGAAGCAGCATCAACTACGATTTTACCGTCCTGACCGTTTAATGCACCCTGCTGGCCGTTGGAGTAAGACCAAACAGCAGCCTGAGTCGCACAAAGTGCTTCACCCTCAGTCATGTTTTCAATGAGTTCGAGCATATCATAGGTGATCTTGATCGGCTCGCCGTTTTCGTCATACTGCAGCTTACCACCGGTAGTACAGTCATACTGTTTCTTGCCGTTAGCATAACAGCCACAGGTACATTCGCTGTACAGATAAGTTTCGTGCTCACGCGGAATATCGCCGTTTTCAATAGCAGCCTTTAAGTTTGCTTTGATGCCTTCTAAGCTGCCGGTCTGATAAGAACCGTCTTCATTCGGCACGTCGCTGGTTCCCCAATAACCGTTTAATACGATCGAACGGATATGCTCTGCGGACTCTTCGGATGCGTAGTAATCGCTGTCCTCTAAGTTGGAGAAACCGTACCAAACACCTTCGGCAGTACCGGTACCTAAGTCACAGCAATAACCGAAAACGCGATTGCCGTCTTTGTCCATCAGCATGAAGTTGGTAGCACGGGAACCGCCGTACAATTCCATGAAATCAGCCTCGCATAATTCGGTGATCTCCTGGCCGTTTACGGTAACCGGATCGCCGCTGGAGCTTAAAATCTGATCGATCACCGGCTTGCCGTTTTCGTCATATACGGTCTCACCGGTAACCGGATCCTTCTCATATACGACCTGAACGAATGCCACCCAATATTTGGAATGTTCACCGGTGCCGACATACATGAAATCTGCACCTTCCGGAATATCAACGATCAATTCACCGTCAACATACCAGTTCTGTAATTTGGAAATATCTACATTGTTTTTGTAAGTAGCGCCGGTCGGCAGCTTCTTCTTATCAATGTTGGTGCCGTTGAACCAACTTGCAACACTCTGACCGGTGGTATAAGAGAAATCTTCTGGAAGCTCAGTACCCTCCGGAATATACATGTTGGTAATGGTCTTGGTGGAGTCATTCAGCCAGAAAACAACGCCGTCGATCACAACCATATCCATGGTCTGACCGGACAGGTAGTTTCTGTCGAATAAACCGTCTTTACCGGAACTATCTTTGATTTTACCGTTTGTGCCGTATTCTGCATTGTCCTCTTCGTCATAAACCGGACCTAATCCACTAATGACAGTCTCAGCGCTATCAACCAGACCGCCTTTGGAATCGTTGACCTCAGTTTTCATATCGGAAGTGGTAGCCTCTACCTCACGCTCGGTGGTGGTGGTTTTGTTGTAATCATACTTCTTGTCGTTTTCATCGGTCGGAGTATCGCCTTCAACAACGGTTTCCTCTACCTTACCGGTAGTGGTCTGACCTGGGATCAGTTCAACGCTTACGTCCGGAATTTCTACATCCGGAGCCGGATCCTGCTCCCATTCGGTCTTTTCATAACCGTTCTGCGAAACAACGGTTTTACCGCTGCCTTCGGTAGTTTTATCTACAACAACGGTTACGGTGACCTTTCCGGTCTCCGGATCGGTCGTCGTGGTGGTAGTAGTGGTCTGCTGGGTAGTAGTACCATCGCCATTATCGATGGTCTCGGTTACT
>JBGUUN010000383.1:0-4783 GCA_045133555.1 Oscillospiraceae bacterium | reverse complement strand
CAAAACGAACCGTAAAATACGGTAAGAAAACTTCTTTCAACTTGCCGTTGACTGCCAGGAAATCACAGTTTTTGTCAAAGCACACCGGCTTACCGTCCCAATCGCAGACCTCACCGCCTGCTTCGGTGATGATCGCACAACCTGCCGCATAATCCCACGGCTTTAAGTCGCCCTCAAAGAATGCATCGTGTCTGCCGCATGCAACGTAGCACAGATCCAAAGATGCGGTACCGCAGCGACGTAAATCCTTACAGTCTTTATAAACGCGTTTGAGCAGATCGAATACATCATCCGCACACTCTTTTCTGTACGGGATCGGTCCGATCGCAACCAGACTGTCATCCATTGCAGCCGCATTGGAAACATGGATCGGTTTGCCGTTTAAGAATGCACCCTCGCCTTTCTTTGCATAGAACGTTTCATCGGTATACGGGTTGTATACAACACCCAATACAGCCTCGCCGTTTTCTACCAAGCCTAAAGATACCGCGCTGAAACGGTAGTCATAGATCAAATTGGTGGTACCGTCCACCGGATCCAAGATCCAGATCGGTTTGCTCGGATCATAGTTGCGGTCACTGTTCTCCTCACCCATAAACTGGATGTCCGGATATTTTTCAAATAAAATGCGCTGTAAACGCTTCTGCACAGCCAGATCGACCTTGGTCACAAAATCCTGCTTGCCTTTTACCGTAACATCTCCCGCTTTCTCACGGTCCAAAAGCAAATCTTTCACCGAATGCACAATGCTGATAATTTCTCTGATATCCATAAACAATACCTCCTATTCCAATTTACAGTATACCACAGAAAATTCCGCTTGACAACCCTTTTCCTTCATTCTGCACAAATTCAAATCTATTTTTATCTGCAGGAAAGCAATCTGACGAATTTGAAAAAAATTCCACCTTTTTTGTCAAAACCGATTGACAAACCCCTTCCGTTACGCTATAATAATCGTGGTTAGAATATACTAACTCTTATATTTTGACATAAGGTTAGTTTCTTCTAATCGATAAACAGTTATAAAACACAGCTTCCACCTGTGAGCTATAAATAAGGAGGCAACAACGTGAAAACTTTAAAAAATGTTAAAGTCGGCGAAACCGTTAAGGTTGTAAAACTGCACGGTGAAGGCGCAATCAAACGCAGAATTATGGATATGGGTTTGACCAAAGGTGTCGAGGTTCATGTCCGTAAAGTTGCACCGCTCGGTGACCCGATGGAATTGACCCTGCGCGGCTACGAACTGACACTCCGTAAAGCGGATGCAGAAATGGTCGAAGTACAGTAAAAATCTCCTTACGTTCTTAAATGTTTTATTTTTATCTTTCGGTTAGTATATACTAATCAAAAAAGGAAGGAAACAATATGAGTATCAGAATCGCACTTGCCGGCAACCCAAACAGCGGCAAAACCACCTTATTCAACGCACTCACCGGTTCCAACCAGTATGTCGGTAACTGGCCGGGTGTTACCGTTGAGAAAAAAGAAGGTAAAATCAAAAACAGTGATGTCATCCTGACCGACCTGCCGGGTATCTATTCCCTCTCTCCTTACACCCTGGAAGAAGTCGTAGCTCGAAACTATCTGATCAACGAGCGTCCGGAAGCGATCTTAAATATCGTTGACGGTACCAACCTTGAAAGAAACCTCTACCTCACCACCCAGCTGGTTGAACTTGGCATCCCGGTCGTTGTAGCGATCAACATGATGGACTTAGTCAACAAAAACGGTGATAAAATCGATTTTGATAAACTGAGCGTCAAATTCGGCTGTAAAATCGTTTCCATTTCCGCTCTGAAAGGTACCGGCGTACAGGAAGCTGCTGCTGCTGCCATCGAAGCAGCAAAAAGCGGAAAGACCCTTCCGATGCACAACTTCGGCGGCGCTGTAGAACACGCTTTGGCACATATCGAAGAAGCTGCAGTGCATGATATGCCGGCAGAACAGCAGCGTTGGTATGCGATCAAGATCTTTGAGCGTGATCAGAAGGTGTTCGAAGAGTTAAAGCTTCCGGCAGATTTGATCAAACATATGGAAACCGATATCGTCGCAGCAGAAAAAGAGCTGGATGACGATGCAGAAAGCATCATCGCAAATGAGCGTTATAACTACATCACCAACTCCATTCATGACTGCTATGTCAAGAAAAACAAAGGCGGCTTAAGCCTTTCGGATAAGATCGACCGTATCGTAACCAACCGTTTCCTGGCACTGCCGATCTTTATTGCTGCAATGCTGCTTGTTTATACCGTATCGATCGGTACCATCGGTGACTGGACCGTCGGCTTTATGAACGATACTCTGTTCGGCACCTGGATCATTCCGAATGTTGCAGCATTCCTTGAAAATATCGGCTGTGCCGAGTGGCTGGTCAGCCTTGTTTCTGACGGTATCCTCGGCGGTGTAGGTTCTGTACTGGGCTTTGTTCCGCAGATGCTCATCCTGTTCTTAATGCTCTCCATGCTCGAAGACTGCGGTTATATGTCCCGCGTTGCCTTCATTATGGATAAACTGTTCCGCAAATTCGGTCTTTCCGGCAAAAGCTTTATCCCGATGCTGGTAGGTACCGGCTGCAGCGTACCGGGCATTATGGCCTCCCGTACCATCGAACAGGATCGTGACCGTAAGATGACCATCATGACCACCAGCTTCATCCCGTGCGGCGCGAAAATGCCGATCGTCGGCCTGATCGCAGCAGCTCTGTTCGGCAACAGCCCGCTGATCGCGACCGGCTCATACTTCGTCGGCGTAAGTGCGGTCGTTGTATCCGGTATCATCTTAAAGAAAACCAAAGCATTCGCAGGTGATCCGGCTCCGTTCGTTATGGAACTGCCGACCTACCACATGCCGCTGCCGAAAAATATCTTAAGAACTACCTGGGAACGCGGTTGGTCCTTCATCAAACGTGCAGGTACCGTCATCCTTGCCGCAAGTGTTATCATCTGGATCTTGAACAGCCTGTCCTTTGAAGGCGGCTTCCACTACATCGGCGACGGCCATTCCAAATCCATCTTAGCTGTACTGGGCGGTCTGATTGCTTGGCTGTTTAAGCCGCTGGGCTTTGGCAACTGGCAGGCAGCTGTCGCAACTATCCTCGGTCTTCTTGCAAAAGAACAGGTCGTTGGCGTATTCGGTTCTCTGTCCTCTATGGCAGATGCTGATCTCGCACTCGAACTGGTTGAATCCGCAGACTCCGCAGGTCTGGCTCTGATCGGACAGGAATTCTTCGGCGGAAGCAAACTTGCAGGCTTCTCCTTCCTGGTATTTAACCTCTTATGTGCACCGTGCTTTGGCGCAATGGGTGCGATCAAACGTGAAATGAACAACTGGAAATGGACTGCAGGTGCGATCACTTATATGTGTGTATTCGCATATGCGATCTGCTTGATGATCTATCAGTTCGGCTTACTGTTCACCGGTAACGGCAATATCATCGGTACTGCCGCTGCTGCAATCGTTTTGGTGTTCATGCTTTATATGCTGATTCGTCCGAATAAATATGAGAAAAAGAACGTAAACGGTTCTAAGTAAAGGGTAAAAACTATGTGGCCAACCATTATCGTTGCTGCGATCATCGCAGTGATCGTCTTAGCAATCATCATCCGTGAGATCCGCAATAAAAAACAAGGCAAATCCGCTTGTCAATCCTGCGGTGGGAACTGTTCTTCCTGCCCGGGCAGATGCCACTCCGAGAAATAACATCATACAAGCGAAAGAGGAAGCAATGTAAATTGCTTCCTCTTTTGTTTTATTCCAAGTTTTCTCCCATAAATCGTTTCGGCATCTTACCGAAATTGACTGCTGCGATCGCAGCAATGATCTCGTCCTTCCTCTCCTGCCAATCCGGAAGATCACAAACCACATCATTCAAATCATACGGCCCATTTCGAAAATGCCCGACACTTGCCCCGTGAAATTCGCCGTCGATCAATAAATACTGCAGCGGATCATGGTCGTATTCCAACCCTGCGGTCCATTCCTTTGCCTTTTTCTCAAGGAAGGCCTCATTCGCTTTATACAGCGGGTCATTTCTGTGTATCGCATATACAAAACGGAAACTTTTCGGACAGTAAGTCTCCAAATATGCCACATCTTCGGACAAAAGATATCCCCCATCGAGAGCGGTAAAAACACCTTTCTCGGCCAAATGAGCAGCCGCTGTCTTAATATCCTTCTCGGGAAGCTTGTAAAACGATTTCGCCATTGCCGTGTCAAACCATACCATGCGGTATGCAAAGCGCTGCAATACGATTTCAAGCGCTTGCACACGGGTATATTTGTTGATATCCACACGCGAAAACATTTCCTCAAACCGATACCAACCGCGGTCCCACTCACCGTCATACTGATCTTCATAGATCAAAAATGCCGTCTGTAAACGATGTAATGCCGGGGTGATCTCCTTGACCAGTAAGCCGGACATCTCTTTCATCTGCTGAATGTTGAGTGGACCTTCTCTTTCAATCAGATGCAATAAATACATCTGCACATCCGTCGGTTTGGTAAGCGGCTTACAAAACAGACATGCAAACAACTCCATATCTTCCGGCGCGATCCAACCGAGATTACCGCCTGCAAATCTGCCCTTCAGCAGTTTCCGATCCGACTGACGGTCACGGTTGAATTCCAGATCGTTGAATTCGGTACGAAAGCTTAAGGTCGGCGGCTGTCCGAAACCGTTCCAATATACGTTAAGTCCGGGCTGCAGATCGCGGTATAAAGAAAGATACTCCTGTTTATTTGCTTTTCGATCCAAATGCTGCCGCTCCATCCGCAG
>JBGUUN010000382.1:0-1802 GCA_045133555.1 Oscillospiraceae bacterium | reverse complement strand
GGCTTCATAGAGCTGTTTTGCCGTTTCGGGATCAACCGTCATTTCCTGATTGCGAATGGTCATGACTGCGAAAAAATCGTTCTGCTTTGCAAGGATCTCCTCGTAAGCCTGCTCGGACGGAAGATCCCGATACGCTTCAAGCGTTTCATGATACAGAGTTTGATCCACCCGCATCGGCTCTTCGATACAATTTGAATAGAAAATCCCGACCGAAGCCAGGCACACCGCGAACATAACGAACAGAAAATAGCGGTTTTTTAAGAGCTTATAGCATTCATATCCGAAAAGTTTCATCTTCAGTCCCCCCTTTTTACGGGTAGAGATACAGGTAAACGTCCTCAAGACCGACCGCTGTTGCCGGGACGGCATTTTCATCCGGCTTAGCTTCAGCGATGAGTTTCAAGGTCAGTTTCCCGTTCTGCTGACCGATGATGCGATTTTGCGGATAAACGGCATTCAAGCTTTCATACTCCGCCTCGCCGATCTGAAGTTCCCAGACCTGATCTCTGATGCGGTCGATGACCTCACCCGGCGTACCGGAAAGAAGCTGTTTGCCCTCTTTGATAAAGATCAGTTCTCTTGCGATCTGTTCGATATCCGAGATAACATGGGTAGCAAGCAGGATGGTTTTATCCTGCGCAATGCTCCAGATGAAATTACGCAGGCGCATTCGTTCCTTGGGATCAAGACCTGCGGTGGGCTCGTCCAGGATGACGATCTTGGGATCGCCGAGCAGCGCCTGTGCGATCAAAACACGCTGTTTCATACCGCCGGAAAAGCTTCCGAGCGGTTTATTTCCGGTATCGGACAAGCCGACCACCGAAAGAAGCTCTGCAATCTGTTCCTTTGCCCGCTGTTTGGGGATACCTTTCAATGCGGCAAAATACCAGAGGAATTTCTGTGCGGTGAAGTTATCATACAGCTTTTGCTGCTGCGGCATAAAGCCCAATATACTGCGGTAATCCTTACCGAGGGAAAGGATTTCCTTTCCCTCATACCGTATTTCACCGCTTGTCGGCAGCAGATTGCCGACGATCATATTCATCAAAGTCGATTTACCGGCACCGTTTGGACCGAGCAGACCGTACACACCGTCCGAAAAGGTGTAGGTAAAACGGTCGAGCGCCGGTTTATTTCCTTTTTGATAGGTTTTTGACAGTTCGGTTACGGTCAGCCGTTCCATAAGTCCCTCCTTAATCTATCGTTGTGATGACCGATTTAAGATAATCGTTGATATCGACATCCAGCACCGGAATCGGGTTAACGATGCCTTTTACCAGTTCGGATTTATCGTAGGCGATGATATACGATGAAATCGAATCCATCACGAACAAATGTTCATTTCCGGGAAGAAGATACAAATCGGATTCACCAACATAAAATGTCACAAGCTGATTGCCATTACTATCAAACATTCTTGCATAAGCATCTTCCCCCATACCATCCATTTCATAAAAGTTCATCCCGTCAGAATATCGCACAGTATATGGAGTGGATGGTAATGCAAAACATTCTTCATATATACCATCTACCGGATCATAGTACCAATGCTTATATTCCCAACTCTCACCGGAAGGTATCGCCCCGGTCACCAAGAGCTTATCGTCATAAAATCCGAATTGACTCGTACGATACTCGATACCATCTTGTATAATGCTTTTCGGAAGAACTTTCGTTTCTTTATCAATACAAGAGTACATCAGATTGTTATCAATATATATTTCATCACGATAACCGCTTTCCGTAAAGTAAACGTTATTTCCATACGGCTGAATGGAGAAGATATCTCCGTTTGTCAGTTC
>JBGUUN010000381.1:0-1715 GCA_045133555.1 Oscillospiraceae bacterium | reverse complement strand
TGGTATCCGGGCGAAGAAGGCGGACATGCTGTCGCCGATCTGCTGACCGGCGCTGTCAATCCGTCCGGTAAGCTGACCGTAACCCTGCCGGATGCACAGAAGGATGTTCCGGTTTGCTATCAGCAGGGCGAATCTGCCGAGAAATGCCGTTATCCGTTCGGTTTCGGTCTCAGCTATACGACTTTTGCCTACTCCGATCTGACCGTGCCAAAGCAGATCTCCACTTTGGATCATGCGCTTACGTTCAGCTTTAACGTGACCAATACCGGTGATGTAAGCGGTGCCGAGGCGGTACAGATCTATACGCTTTGCAAAGACGGAAGTAAAAAACTCATCGGATTTAAGCGTGTAGAGCTGGAGGCCAAACAGCAAAAGACAGTCCATGCGACCTTCTATCTCGAACAGTTTGCCGTTTATGATGCAGACGGTACCTTAACATTAAACCCGCAGGATCTGCAACTTCTGATAGGTGCTTCTTCGGTTGATATCCGACTGCAGGATAAGATCATTTTGATCGGTGATACCGAAACGCTGTCGAACAAAGTACGCTTTTTGCCGGAAATCAAAGCAGAATAAATAATAAAAACTCCGACTGAATCTCAGTCGGAGTTTTTTACGGAATTGATTACTGCTCACGGAAAATAACGGTTTTGTTCTCGCTGTCCATCGCATCTACGATAGCCAGAGATTCCAGATGATAACCAAGGTTGCGGATGATGCGACCGCCGTGCTGGAAGCCTTTTTCGATTGCAATACCGATACCCTCAACGGTAGCACCGGCAGATTCACAAATCGAGATGAGACCCTGCAGTGCACAGCCGTTTGCAAGGAAGTCATCAACGATCAGCACATGATCGTCTTCGCTTAAAAATCTCTTGGAAACGATGACCTGATTTTTATTTTTATGGGTGAAGGATTCAACCTCTGCTTTGTATACATCCCCATCAATGTTGATGCTCTTTGCTTTTTTAGCGAATACCAGCTGAACGCCGAACTCATGCGCTGCAGCATAACCGATCGCAATACCGGAAGCCTCGATAGTCAGAACTTTGTTGATCGGTTTTCCCTCAAAGCGTTTGAAGAATTCTTTGCCGATCTCCTCCATCAAACCGATATCCATCTGATGGTTTAAGAAGCTGTCTACTTTCAATACATTGTTTTCTTTTACAATGCCGTCTTTCACGATGCGTTCTTCTAAAAAGTTCATATGCTTTATCTCCTTTATCAATCCTGTTCTGCTGACAGGCAACTTAAACATTTGGGACCGACATTGCAATCTTTTCCGGTGTGATCGGGAGCTCACGGTGCCATACTCCGGTTGCACGGAAGATAGCATGAGCGATCGCCGGTGCCGGTGTATTGATTACGATCTCACCGATGGACTTCGCACCGAAAGGACCGGTCGGCTCATAGCTGTGCTCAAACTCGACCTTGAGCTTGCCCATATCCAGTCGGGTCGGCAATTTATACTGCATGAACGAGGATTCAATCGGTTTGCCGTTATGGTCGCGGGTAACATTCTCGTAGAGCGTATGTCCGATACCCTGTACAATACCGCCTTCGGTCTGAACGCGAGCTAAAGCCGGGTTGATCGGAATACCGCAGTCAACAACAGCCATATAGTCAAGGATCGTAACCTCACCGGTCAGCTTGTCCAGCTCGATCTCAACCATACCGACCATGAACGGCGGCGGAGATACCGGAGAAGAATGCGA
>JBGUUN010000380.1:0-6263 GCA_045133555.1 Oscillospiraceae bacterium | reverse complement strand
GCCTGTTTTGCAAGCTCGATGCTCTCTGCGGTGGAGATGCTGCCGACATGTGCAATAACGCCTACTCTGCCCGCAACCTGCTCGGTGACCGCTTCCACAACCTTCATACGCTGTTCTTTGGTCTGTAAAAAGCCTTCACCGGTCGAACCGGTCAAATATAATCCGCCCACACCCATCTGCACCAGATGCTCTGCGAGTGCTTTGGTAGCCGGAATATCTACTTCTTCATTGCAGTCAAACGGTGTTAACATAGCCGGAATAACGCCGCCGATCTGATTTAAGTTCCATCTTTCTTTCATATCGATTCCTCCGTATCTGTCGGATCCCACCGACATTCTTTACCTTAATTATAGCATGTTTTTAATAAAAAGCAAGAAAAAAATCCATTTCGAAAGGTGAGGGGCACATTTCGAAATGGATCGTTTTTTATTCTTCAGATTCGACTTCCACAACATCTTCAAGCAAAGTGCTTTCCGCATCCTGCTTAAAGTTTTCCTCAGGGAGAAGTTCCTGCTGTTCAAAAACTTCCTCTGCAGAGGTCGTGATGTCCAAAGCGTTTTCTTGTTCGGTCTCGGAATCAACATCCGAGGTATCTCCCGCCCCGATACCGGGTGTAACAGAAGGAATCTCACTGACATCCAGCTCCTCAGAAGAAGTGGTATCAGACGGTGTCGTAGTGCTCAAGGAATTCTCCTGTTCGCTGCTTGACGAAGTATCTTCGGTAGAAGAAGCCGGAATGCCCGGAATAACCTCCGGAATCTCGCTGACATCCATCGATTCCTCTTCGGAAGATTCTAAAGAAACAGACTCGTCAGAGGATGCATGATTACTGCTTTCATTGCCGGTTGTCTGACTGCTCGATTCCGGCTGAGAGGTAGCAGCCTCATCCGATACAGCCGCCGGGATATCTGTTTCAACCGAAGTGCTTTCGCTGCTTTCCTCAGAGGAAGGAGCGGAAAGCTCCGACTGGATGAACACGATGCTGTCGCTGTTTTCGCTGATCTGCATCAGATTCGCCTCGGAAATGGTGGAAACCAATTCCTTGACCGGCATCTGCAGCAGCGTATTGACTTCTTCCATATCATCGACCTCAGGATCCATTGTCGTGACATCCTGCTCGACTGCCTGGTTGACCAGCATCATTTTACCCTGTGTGGTACCGAGCTTTTCAGCCTGTTTATGATCGGAAACAGAGCTTTCAAACACAATGATATCGGCTTTGACGCCAAGCGAAGCGGTCGCTTCTACTGTCGCCTGTGTTACCTGATTCATAACAGCCTTTGCTTTTTTGGAATCTGCCGCGGAAGCTGCGATAACGATATCGTTTTTCTCCTCCGCCGTCAGATAATTTCGCTCGCTGAGCAATTCGACCGTCTGTCGGATTGCTTTGTCTGCCGGCTGATTGACCAGTGCAGTATCCTTCAGAAGCTCTTTAGCATCTTCATTTACCGCAATAACCTCAACGACCTTATTGAAAAGATTGAGCTTATACTCCACCGACGGATTTACATCCAAGCTGACATAGGATACCGGCGTTTTTAAGTAAACATTGGCACCTGCCAGTAAGAATACAAATACAGCCGCAACTGCTGCGATCCTCTTGGCGTAAACCGTAAAGCGTGTTCTCTGTTTTTGTACCGGTCGGATCAACTCCTGACCCACCCGATAATTTTGATTCGGAATACGAGAGATAGTGCCGTCTTCCATCAAAGCCGCAGCATATTTGCCGTTGGCTTCCAATATTACCATTTTCATAGACAGCAGATCACTCCTTTCCGTAACTTCAAAAATAATGCAGCATCAGTCTTCTTGTGAGATAAACTTCAGATAATCCGCCAGGTAAGGGTAGTCACCTGTCAGGATCTCCACTGCCGCTATAATATATTTTCGATGACGTTCCAGAATTTTTCGGGGTAATCCGTACTCTTTTTCTAAAATTTTTATCGGTAATGTTTTCGCTTCACGCAGGCGCACGGTAAGATCCTCTCGTGCAAGCATGACACGGATGACCGCAGCGCAGGACTTCTTGGTCTTACCAGCCTTCGGTGAACATTCGGTCAGATCCATAAATCCAAAACCGTATGTCTGCAGAGTCTGCCCGATTGCTTCGATCTCAAGCGCAATGTTATTCTGCGGCTCGACAGCCACCTGCTGCAGTACCTCGGATTGGATCGCCTGCTCGGTCATATCATCCTCATCCGCATTGCCGGAAAAGACCGCCGGTGCAACGCTGATCTCCGGTTTGAGGCGATACTGTCTGCGGATATGGTCGGTCAGACGGCGCTTGATGACAAGCTGCGCAAACAGATAGAAGCTGCCCTTATTCATCTCATAGGAAAGTACCGCTTCATGAAATGCAGAAAGTGCGATGGACCACTCGTCGCTGCTGAAATCAACATAGTGACGGCAGGCGTTTCCTGCTGTTTTCAGTATAAAATCGCTGTTCTCGTTTACAAGCAGCGTAAATTTACTGTCATCGGTCTTTGCTTCAAAAACCAGCTGTTCAACATTTTTCTGCAACCTGTCCACCTTCCTTTCTTTCCATTCTTTATCGGCACATACCAATACAAATAATATTATATCATACTTGTTTCAATTTTACCAGTATTTAAATGATAATTTATTAAAAAATTTAAAAAATCCGTAAGGAGGATTCTCTCCCCCTTACGGATCGTTGATATTACTGTGCAGTGATCACATCAATTGCTTCGTCTAAGCCGTCCTGATAGAACATCTCGATTCTTCCAAGGTCGCAGAGTTCAGCAAATTCCGGATCGATCGGCAGTTTTGCAAGCACTTTAAGTCCCTGCTCTGCAGCAACTTCTTCCACCTTGCTCTTACCGAATACTTCGATCTTCTTGCCGCAGTCCGGGCAGGACAGATAGCTGTAGTTTTCTACCAGACCGATGATCGGAACATCCATCATCTGTGCCATTTTAACCGCTTTTGCAACGATCATGGATACTAAGTCCTGCGGAGAGGTAACGATCACGATACCGTCTACCGGGATGGATTGGAATACAGTCAGCGGAACGTCACCGGTGCCCGGCGGCATATCGATGAACATATAGTCAACATCGCCCCAGATAACATCGGTCCAGAACTGTTTTACGCTTCCTGCGATAACCGGACCGCGCCAGATGACCGGAGTGGTCTCGCTGTCTATCAACAGGTTTAAGGACATGGTCTTGATGCCGGTAGCGGTCTCTACCGGGAAAATGCCGTCGCCGTCACCGGTCGCACGGGTGTGCAGACCGAACATTTTCGGGATCGACGGACCGGTGATATCTGCGTCTAAAACAGCAGTCTTGAAGCCTTTTCTGTTTGCTAAAACAGATAACATCGAGGTGACGGAGGATTTACCTACGCCGCCTTTACCACTGACAACAGCGATAACCTTACCGACATGGCTTAATACGTGCGGTTTTTCCCACATTTCGGATCTATCTTTTTTTCTCGAACTGCAATTTTCTTTACAGGTCGAACAATTATGGGTACATTCACTCATCGTTTTTTACTTCCTTTCTTTGAGAATGTAACGGTACAAACTATATTATAACAGCTTTTCCCTCAATTTACAAGTGAAATTTTAAAACAAAAAGCGATGCCTTCCGCAACAGGCATCGCTTCGATCATAAATTACTTAACGTTTACCCAAACACCCGGAGTTTTCTTAGCTTCCATAGCAGCCTCGATGATAGCGATAACTGCGATGGTCTGCTCCTTCGGAGCGCCGACTTTCTCACCGTTGGATTCAAAGAAAGCGATCAGCGCTTTCATCAGATTCGGGAAGAACTCGGTGGTAGACGGGATGGATACGGTAGTACCGTCGGTGTTGTTGATATACAGTGCAAACGGTGCTTCCGGCATATGTGCGATGGTAGCAACTCTGCCGTCTTTATACTGCAGTACGATATGTGGGGTCACATCGGTACCGGTATACATAACTTTCTCGACTTCGGTGCCCATCAGTTTAACGATCGGCTCTACCTGATGGATCAGATAGATCTGCATTACGCCGCTGCCGACGCTGACGATGCTGTCGATCTTGGAGGTATCCAGATCTAAGATCTCATTGGAGAAGCGCAGTGCGGAGGAAGACCACATCGGGGTCTTACCTTCTTCAGCCAGAGCAAAGATCGCCTCAGCGGTAGCTTTGTCCGGAGCGAAGGTTTTGTCAACATAGGTCGGTTTGCCGCTTCTTAAAGCCTTCTGACAGAGCTCCCAATGCATCTCCGGGTTATTCGGAGACAGCACGATCAGATAATCGCTCTTCTCGATCAGCTCATCCTCGGTAGCGCAATACTCGATACCCATTTTTTCGCACCATTCTTCGTTGGTGAGACCGTTCGGCTGCGGGATCATACCGTAACCGTAGCAAACTTTCATTTCGCCGCCGGTTGCTTCTTCGATCCATGCCGGATAGTTATTTGCATGCCATTCATTTAAGAAATAATCGATAAAACCAATTTTTTTCATCTCAGTACACTCTTTTCTCTACACAGATCGTAAGATCAGTCGCAATTCGGATATGCGGTGATATCAACCTCTTTACCGGTAGCGGAAGAATCGTAGATAGCCTGCATGATCTTGCTGGTCAGAACTGCGTTGTCGATATGAGACGGCAGTTTCTCACGGGAATCGATAGCAGCGAGGAAGCCGTTGATCTCGTTTTCGAACATCGGAGTGGACTGGAACTGGGATTTGATCTCCTGCAGCATACCGTCATTGGTGGTATACAGAGTGAAATCGCCGCCGTACTGTAAACGGATACCGCCTTTATCGCCTAAGAAGTCGATATACTGCTCGCTCTCAAAGACGTTCTGTGCCCATGCGCCGTTTAAGGTGATGGTCGGGCCTTCGGTACGGATGAATGCGGTTACGCTGTCATCAACGTCGTAAACGCCGTCATATTTTGGCGGGCCTGCCCACATGGAGGTATAGGTGTAGTTCTTCATGTCTTTACCCAGTTTGCAGAATGCTTTACCGGAAGCGGTCAGCGGATTCGGGTCACCGCAGCAGTACATAACGATATCTAAGTAATGTACGCCCCAGTCGATCAGAGCACCGCCGCCAGCGATCTCGTTGGTGGTGAATGCGCCGCCTAAGCCCGGGATGGAGCGAGCTGCACGGAAGGAAACGTATACATGGTATACTTCACCCAGTACGCCGTCATCGATGAGTTTTTTGATGCGGTTTACAGCGGTGTTGAAACGGTTAACAACGCCGATGTTTAAGATCTTGCCGGTCTCGTGCTGTACTTTCTGCATCTCTAAAGCCTGCTCGTAAACTCTTGCAGCCGGTTTTTCACACAGAACGTCTTTGCCTGCACGTAAGAAGTTGATGGAGATCTCGGTATGTGCTTTGTTCGGAGTACATACGCTGACTGCATCCAGATCCGGATCGTCTAAGATCTCGTGATGATCGTATACAGCTTTACCGCAGCCGTATTTTTTTACCATTTCATCTGCGCGCTCCGGGATGATGTCGCAGAAATACTTGATCTCGCAGTTATCGTTCTTTAAGTAAGACGGGATGTGCGCAGAATTTGCGATCGTACCACAACCGATGATAGCGATCTGTTTTTTCTTAGCCATAAAAATTCCTCCATATTGTAATAATAATATACGTTCACAGGATCATACAATCCTATATTATCATTATACCATTCTTATTGGTTTTTGTTTTGTCCAAATTCGCTTACTTATGTTTCCATAGGTGGCATTTTTACCATTGTTTGGCGATATCAGGATCAAAGAAGTAGTGTTTTTTCATCGAAATGACCTTTCCGTCCTTTACAGGCACCCCTTCATCGGAAAGCATCTGCTGCTGTACACCGGCACCGCCGAATACAAACGCATCCGCAAGTCTGCCGTCTGCATGTACGACACGGTGACAGGGGACTTTGCCGAAATACGGATTCTTATGCAGGATATTGCCGACCGCACGGGATGCATTCGGTGAGCCTGCCATTGCAGCAACCGCACCGTAGGTGGACACCATTCCTTTGGGGATACATTCCACCGCGCGGTAAACACGCTCTGCAAACGGGATTTCGGATTCTATCCCTTTGATCTTCATAACGGCATCTTTTTCATTACGGTGAATTTGATCTTGATGCCTTTTGATGCAAACAGCTTCTCATGCTCGGTCTGCACATTGCCCACATAATCGGAGTTATGCAGATCGTAGGTCAGATACACCGGCTCAAAACCGCTTTCCTTGAAGTATTCCAGAGATTCTTCAAACAACGCATCGTCATC
>JBGUUN010000379.1:0-1517 GCA_045133555.1 Oscillospiraceae bacterium | reverse complement strand
AAGGAGAAAGAAAAAATGAAAAAGATTCTCGCTAGCGCAATGGCAGTTTCTATGGTAGCTGCTCTCGCAGTTTCCGCTTCTGCTCTCTACGCAGACAGACAGG
This sequence comes from Oscillospiraceae bacterium, assembly GCA_045133555.1. Taxonomy (GTDB): domain Bacteria; phylum Bacillota; class Clostridia; order Oscillospirales; family Ruminococcaceae; genus JAHHTP01. Next base: position 1,414 of record JBGUUN010000379.1, on the reverse strand, counting down.
ACGTTACTGTTTACGCAAACTCCCCCACCATTGACGGTACCATCAATGCGGGTGAATGGGACCAGTCCAACGCAATCGACATGACCACGGACAACTCTGAACCGTGGGAAGGCGAAATCAACAACGCTGTTTACTTCTACTACTCTTGGGATGAAAAGGGTCTGTACCTCGCAGCTGACGTTGCAGATACCGATGTCGTCAAGGCTGCTGATATCTCTGATGTCTACGGTAAGGACGCATTCCAGATCGCTCTCGACCCCGCTGGTCTGATCGGTAACGATGGCGGCGGCGGTGGTATGTTCTACTCCATCGGTCCGCTCGAAGACGGTAGCCTCGGTGCAGTTTATCATCCTTACGGCGGTGCGCCTGAAGAATTTGAATACTCCGGCGCATACTCCATCACTGATCGCGGCTGGCAGTTTGAAATGATCATTCCGTGGTCCTCCATCGAAATCCTCGCTGACGACGGCTACGCTTGGACTCACGCTGACGGTCAGACCATCAACGCTCTTCTCTGCATGCTCGACCGTGAAGAAGAAGGTACTGTTACCAACGCATACAAGCTCGCTATCGCTGATCGCGTTTCCTTCCTCCCCGAAGACTACCCGCTGAAGCTCGTCCTCTCTACCTATGTTGCTCCGTCTCTCGAAGTCGAAGAACCGGCAGTTGAAGAACCCGCAGTTGACGCTCCCGCAGCTGACACCACCGCTCCTACCACCGCTGACGCTGGCTTCGTTGCAGCAGCAGCTGTTATGGCAGTCGCAGCAGGCGTTGTTCTCTCCAAGAAGCACTAATTCAAAAGAGAGTACGATTGACGCAGTCAATCATTGATATGTCTTGATTATCAAACATAGAAAGACACCGTTCCGTAATCGGAGCGGTGTTTTTTGTTTTGACCGATTTGATGCGACAGATATGGATTATTTAGATAGAAAATTGCTATTCTCTTTTTGCATAAATCGCATGGAAATTCATAGGAAAATAATTATATAAAATGCTGAAAACGCAGAAAATGTGTGAAAGGTATTGTTTTTTTTCTGTTTTTAGTGTATAATTTCATTATCCGCGTGATCGAAACCAAAATCGGTCATCGGAAATACAAATTTATGGAGGATTTTCTACAATGAAAAAGATTCTCTCTCTTCTCGTTGTTGCAGTCCTGATGCTCGGTATGATGAGCCTGTCCGTTTCTGCGGATCTCGGTCTCAAGTACACTGCTCAGTGGGGTACTGCAACTGTCGACGGTGTCTATGAAGACACTTGGGACATCAACGGTTCTGCATGGACCGAAATCGCTCTGCCTCACGATGGCTCTGTTGATTCCGTCTGCGCAGCTCGTGCAAAGATGATGCACGACGATAGCCTCATTTATTTCTTTGTTGAAATCACTGATGCTACCCTCGCAAACAAGGAC
>JBGUUN010000378.1:0-3097 GCA_045133555.1 Oscillospiraceae bacterium | reverse complement strand
GAATTACCGTCTGACCCAGTACATCATCGACGATGAGGATGCTTTGCAGGTGAGCAAATTTGACTGCGAATACCGTGCCACCCGTCGCGAGGAGCTGACCGATCTGCTGTTGGCGGGCGGCTGCCGTGAAGTGGTATGGAAATTTCCGCAGGAGACCGGATTCTATCAGCCGATCGTGATCGCAAGAAAATGATTTTGTTAAAACACCACCCTTCGTTATTTTTACGGAGGGTGTTTTTTATCTTGCCATGGGAGCAGAAATATGATATAATTAAAGGTAATGACTGCATAAGAAATGGAGGAAATGACATGACCGTATCTGTGATCGTAGCGGCATACAACGGCGAGAAATACGTCGGTGATATGCTCGACAGCTTGATGTTTCAGATCCGAAAGCCGGATGAGATCGTCTGTGTGGATGACGGCTCCACCGACGGTACGCTGGCGGTTTTGAAGAAATATGCAAAGAAGCACCCGTTTATCAAGGTGCATTCGATTCCTAACGGCGGTGCGGCGGCTGCCCGCATCTACGGATTTTTACATTCCACCGGTGAGGCGGTCTGCTTTGTGGACTGCGACGACACCGTTGACCCGGATTATATCTCCTCGCTGCACGATGCATTGGTCGAAAAGAATGCGGATGTGGCGGTCGGCGGCTATGCCAGAGAGAAGGACAACGGTGATCTGATCCATTGCGAGATGATGCGCACCCGCCCGGAGATCGATGCGGCGGATGAGAGCATCAATCAGATCAACACCGCATTGTTCAACAAGATGATCCGCCGGGAATGCATTGCAGAGGATATCATCCTGCCGCGCATCGTACAGGGCGACGATCTTTGTTATTGGTGCCGCATTTTACCGCTGGTCAAGACCATTACCTTTGTGCCCAAGCCGATGTATCACTATATCGTGCGCGAAGGCTCGCAGATGGCAAAATTCCGCGCCGACAGCTTTGCGCTGATGGTGGAGGAGATGATAAGCAGCGTTTCGGCGATGAAAGGCACACTGTTGTTTGACAGCGTTTTCGGCATCTTCTTTATCAGCCTTTGCATCTCGCAGCTGGCAAGATACTACGGCGAGGACAAGGCTGCCGCAAAAGCAGAGTACAAACGTCTGAAAGCATTGTTTGACGAGAAGCTGCCGGGCTGGCGCAAAACCGCGATGATGAATCTCGGTACCGCATGGCGCACCCGCGGCAAAGGTCTTGCGATCTGGGTCTGCGGCAAGCTGTTTGCATGGGGCATGTTCCCCCTCTACATGGCGGGCATGGATTTTATGATGAAGAAATTACATTGGAAGGCGAAATGGTGAGTGTATGAGAAAGTATTTTGCGGCACTCATCCTGCTTTCGGTCATGCTCACCGGCTGTTCTTCCGATGAACCGGTAAGCCATGTACATGAGAGCATACCGCTGTCGGAACTGATGGGACAGGCATCGAGTGAGGTGACTTCAAGCGAGGTTTCCGAGGCGGTTTCCGAAGAAGTATCTTCCGAGGCGGTTTCCGAGGAAATATCCTCTGAGGAAGTATCCTCCGAAACAGAATCTGCTGTCAGTTCGACGCAAAACGAATTATCCGCGAATGAGGGGGATATCGTATTAAAGCCGGCGGCGGTTTCCTTTACCGAGCCGGAGCTTGGCGACTGGAATATGATCTTGGTCAATGCGATCAATCCGCTTGCGGAGGATTATGCATTGAATCTGACAAGCTACAACGAATATTATCAGGTGGATGCGCGCATCCTCGAGCCGCTTCAGGCCATGATGAAAGCAGCGGCGAATGACGGGGTGAGCATCTATCCGTGTTCTGCTTACCGCACCCGTGAGCGCAGTGCGTATTTATACGAACAGCAGGTGCAGAAATTCTTAAATCAGGGCTATTCGGATGAGGATGCCAAAGTGCTTGCATCGCATTGGGTGGCGCCGCCGGGTACCAGCGAGCATCACACCGGATTGGCGCTGGACTTTGTATCCAACGAATCGACCGAACTCAACAAGAGCTTTGCGGATACCAAAGCGGCCAAATGGCTTTTGGAGAATGCAGAGAGCTACGGCTTTATCCTGCGTTACCCGGAAGGTAAGGAGGATATCACCGGCATTGTATTCGAGCCGTGGCATTACCGCTTTGTCGGTGTGGAAACTGCCGCTTACATCATGCAAAAAGGGCTTACCTTTGAGGAATACTTAGGTGCCGAAGCGGTCGGATATGAGGAGATCGAATGATGAGAAAGTATATTTTAATGGATCTGGACGGTACCGTTACCGATTCGTCGCTGGGTATCATCAACTCGACCTTACACGCATTAAAGCGTCTGGGAATCGAGGAGCATGACCGTGAGAAATTAAAAGCGTTCATCGGACCGCCGCTGCACGAATCGTTTATGAAATTTTACGGCATGACCGAGGCAGAGGGCTTTGATGCGGTGGAGAAATACCGTGAGTACTACCGTGATAAGGGCATTTTCGAGAATCTGGTGTACGATGGGATCCCGGAATTTTTGAAAGCGGCGAAGGATGCGGGCTGTACGTTGATCCTTGCGACCTCGAAACCGGAGGTTTTTGCAAAGCAGATCTTAGCGCATTTTCACATCGACGGCTATTTTGACTACTGTGTGGGCAGTGAATTGGACGGCACGAGGGTGAAAAAGGACGAGGTCATCACCTGTGCGATGGAGAAAGCGGGCATCATGGATGTGGACGACGCTGTCATGATCGGCGACCGTGAGCATGACGTCATCGGTGCGCACAAATGCAATATGAAGGCGATCGGCGTGCTGTACGGTTTCGGCGATCTTGTCGAGATGGAAGCCTGCGGTGCGGATCAAATCGCGGCGACCCCGGCGGATTTAATTCAGCTGATCTAAAAAAGCGGAGCATTAGCTCCGCTTTCTTTCGTGCTTGCGACCACAGGCGGGCGAACACAGTTCGCCCCTACACCATCCAGCTTGCGGGCGGGATTAAGCCGCCAAGGACACAATACCTGCCTTACCGCAAGTCTGCGATCGGCTATCCTTTCGCACCGGATCGGCGTACAAATACGATTCGGAAATTTTCGTCAGAAAATTTTCGCTGCACTAAGGTTGAATGCGAGCATCC
>JBGUUN010000377.1:0-2240 GCA_045133555.1 Oscillospiraceae bacterium | reverse complement strand
ACGAAAATGCTAAAACGTAAATTACTGGAATGTGATCTTTGCGTTGTCGGCGGCGGTATGTCGGGTATGTGTGCTGCGATCGCTGCGGCAAGAGAGGGTATCTCGGTCGTTTTGATGCAGGAACGCCCTGTGCTTGGCGGTAATGCATCCTCCGAGATCCGTATGTGGATCTGCGGTGCAAGCGGTAAAAATAACCGTGAGACCGGTATTTTAGAGGAGATCGCACTGGAAAACCTCTACCGTAACCCGACTAAAAACTATGCGGTCTGGGACGGCTTACTATATGACTTTGTCTGCCGTGAGAAAAATCTGACGCTGCTCTTAAACTGTACCTGTATGGATGCTGCGACCGAAAAAGGCAGCTATGCAGATGGCAGAGATACCCGTATCACCATGATCACCGGTTATCAGATGACCACCCAGAGCTTTATCGATGTCAAGGCAAAATACTACTGTGACGCATCCGGCGACAGTATTTTAGCACCGCTGACCGGTGCTGAATTCCGTATGGGCAGGGAAGCCGCATCCGAATTCGGTGAACAAACCGTCAACGAAACCGCTGATGATATGACCATGGGCATGTCCTGTATGATCCGCGGTCGCGAAACTACCGCACCGGTTTCGTATATTCCGCCGGAATTTACCATTAAGCTGGAAGAAAAGAACTTTGAACACCGCGATCCTGTGCTGGAAAGTGACAGCGAAAACTTCTGGTACTTAGAGCTTGGCGGTAACCGTCATTCCATCGATGATACCGAGGAGGTACGCCACGAATTGCTCGGACTTGCCGCAGGTACCTGGGATTATGTCAAGAACTCCGGTAAATTCAAGGCGGAGAACTGGGAGCTGGATTTCATGGAATTCCTGCCGGGTAAACGCGAATCCCGCCGTATGATGGGCGAATATATCATTCGTCAGACCGATATTTCCGGCAACCGTATCTTTGAAGATGAGATCGCATTCGGCGGTTGGTGGCTGGATGACCATTATCCGGGCGGCTTCTATCACCGCGGTGTTCCAAACAGCGGTCTTTTGACCCCATCCCCGTACTCTATCCCGTACCGCGCACTCTACTCCAAGAATGTCGAAAACCTTTACTTTGCGGGACGTAATATCAGTATGACCCATACCGCTATGAGCAGTATCCGTGTTATGGCGACCTGTGCACTGCTGGGTGAAGCGGTCGGTAAAGCGGCATCCATCGCAGTCAAAAATGATCTGACCCCGCACGGTGTATATACCGATCGCCTGCATGAGCTGCAGACCCTGCTGATGAATGAGGACAGCTACCTGCCGCATTATAAACGCGATATCGCGGCGGTATGTAAAGAAGCGGCACTTGACGGTGCGGATGAGACCGTGCGTGACGGTATGGACCGCAGACACCGAATCTACGGCAACGAAGAGGAACCGTATATCGGCGTGCTTCCGGGCGATGCGATCCGCTATGATTTTGCACCGTATGATGTAAACGCTGTGCATATCGTGTTTGACAGTGACCTAAACCGCGAAACTTTGCCGGGCTCGGAATGTGAGCGTATTCATACCATGCGCGCAAACGTAAAACTCGATGCGCCGGTGATGCATATGCCGACCACACTCTGTAAGCATTTTGAACTCATCGGCGGCTTAAACGGTGAGGAATTCGTGCTATATGAGGAGAAATGCAACCGTAAACGCAGTCATCATATCACCGTTGACCGTAAGCTGGATACCCTTTCTCTGCGTACCTACAGCGATTGGGGAGAGAGTAAACTCATCCCTGTTATCTCGTTTGACTTTGCATAATAAAAAGGCGGAAAAGTGTCATACTTTTCCGTCTTTTTTTGCCGATAAATTGACTTTTGTCCGCTAAAGGAGTATAATAAATGCAAGCGCAGCCTGTTTTGCGCAATCAGGAAGGGGAAGAATTTTATGAGATATCATATCGGATTTATCGGGTGCGGCAATATGGCATCCGCAATGATCGGCGGTATGCTTGACTGCGGTATCTGCTCAGCGGATGAAGTCATTGCATCTGACCGTAATGAAGCTGCACTTGATGCGATCGAGCAGCGCTTGGGCATCCATACCGCGAATGAGAATATTGACGTTACAGATTCCAAATATATCGTTTTGGCGGTCAAACCGTTTTTCTACCGTCAGGTCATCGATGAAATCAAGGAAAGAATCACCGATGCACAGGTCATCATCTCCATCACACCGAATTTCAGCCTGAAACAACTGGAAGAGATGTTCGG
>JBGUUN010000376.1:0-4145 GCA_045133555.1 Oscillospiraceae bacterium | reverse complement strand
GAGCTGCTGCAGCTCAAAAACGAGCTCATCACGCTGCAGTCTCCTGCGGCAGAAAAAACATCCGAACCGTCTGATGCTGCCGCGCTGCAGGCACAAACCGATCTGTACGAGCAGCTTTGCCAACAACTGCAGCAGCTTGAACAAAAGCAAAAAATGGGCAAACAGCGATTCTTTACGGTCTTTTCCGCCGCAATGCTGCTGTCGGTTATCATATGTGCGGTACTGTTTGTTTCCAAAAACAGCTTTGCGGCACTGACGGTATGGATCCTTGCCATCCTTGCAGGCAGTGTGAGCTTACTTTTCCACCACAAGAATAAGCAAAGTGCAAAACTGGAACACGAGCAAAAAGAGCTGCAATGTCGAAAGACAAAGCAAGATATCGAAGCATTGCAGGAAAAGATCCGCCAAAAACGTGCCGATGATGCGATCCGCACCGAGCAGTACACCCAAAGCATCAGCCGCATCTACCGCAAACTGCGTCCCTACGGTGCAGCAGGCGAGGCCGAGCTTCTCCCGCTTCTAAATCGTCTGATCGGTTTGCAGGAGCAAAAGCAGGAGAAAATGCTGGAACTGCTGTCCATGCAAAAAAAGATCACCCCGCAGATCGCACAGCTGCAGGAGAAGCTGCGGCAAAGTGAGTTGGAGTATGCCAAGCTAAACGGCATCCTGCAGCATGAAATGAGCGGCGAAAGTGTTGCCCAGATCGAGCAAAAGCTGATCCGGCTTTCGTCGGATATCCGATCCGCACAGCAAAAATACGATGCACTTTCCCTTGCATCAGAAGTACTGCATGAAAGCTTTACCCAAATGCAGCGCCAATTCGGCGGCATCTTAAATGCCCAGACCGGCGCGATCCTTGCCGCTTTGACCGGCGAGAAATACAGTGCAGTCACGGTTGACCGCAGCTTAAATCTGCAGACCAAGCAAAAAGACGGTGCTTTCACCGCCGACAGTCTGCTCTCGGGCGGTACCGCCGACCAATGTTACTTAGCACTGCGGCTTGCCATCGCCAAGCTGATCGCTGCACAAAACGGTGTATCTCTGCCGCTGTTTTTGGATGACAGCTTCATCCAATACGATGAAAAGCGCTGTACCGCAGCGATGCAGACGGTAGCGGCTTTACTCAAGACCGAAGAATTCTCCCAAGCGGTGTTCTTCACCTGCCATAAGCGCGAGGCGGAGATCTTTCAAAATATCCGTGAAAAAAGCGAGTGACCAAAAAGTCACCCGCTTTTGCTTATTTACCCTCTTTGATGCGGTCGGCAAGGGTCTCATAAGCGATTCCCTTTCCGCTCGTTTCATCCTCTGCCGTCACACAGTACAAGCGATAACTGCTGCCGTCTTTGACCGCGAGATAGCCCTCACCGTCTGCTAAGATAAACCCATGGGCATCGGCGAGCAGTTCCTCCGACGCTTCAAACACATCGTTCAATGCGTAAGACACGCTCTGATCGGCATTGGTCTCACCGCCCGCAAAATACGCAGTCAAAAGCTGCAGCGTATCCGTTTGCGGCATTGCGGTACCGTGTTCGTGCAAATGCAGTTTACCGTCTTTTTCTTCCAACAGCAGCACGGTATAACTGCCGGCAGTCGATGTAAATTCCGGTTTCGGCGGACGGCGAAGCTGTGCAAGCAAAATCAGAATCGCAATCAGTGCCACCGCTGCGATCATTACCGTTACCGATGTGCTTTTTGCCATCACTCTGCGGCGTCTTCTTCTCACCTTAGTACTCATGCCATAACCTCTTTCAGTCGATCGATGCTGATCTTCGCACATTCCAGCACGGTCATTCCCGGGGTCGGGAAATCCTGCTCGACAACAAGGATCTGCGCACCGGCATCTTTTGCCGCATAAACCGCCGCTTTTAAGTTCAGCAATCCCATACCCAGCGGACGGAATTCAAACTGTGCGCCTTCTTCCTCATCGATATCTCCGTAATGCGGTATACCGGCTGCATCCTCCGGCAGCCAGTAGTCCTTTAGATGTACCACCGGCACTCTGCCCGCATAGCGTTTTAAGTGCTCTATCGGGTCAACACCCGCAACCTGCACCCAACAAAGGTCCGGCTCAGCCATTAAATCCTCACCGATCGCATCAAACAGCGCATCATAATTGACCTTACCGTCGATCGTTTTGAATTCCGCGTTATGATTGTGGTAAAGCGGTACTAAACCAAGCTCTTTCGCCGCTTTGCAGGCTGCTTTCGGCTTTTCGACATCACAGACAAACTTACCCGTATCCAGATCAAAACCGAGGCTGAATACCACATATCCGATGCCGGACTGTGCGTAATAGGAGATCACCGACTTCGGATCCTCCAAAACACTCTCCCAGATCTGACCGGAAAGCGGCAGTAATCCCGCCTGCTCACATAAATCTTTTAATTCCGTTGGAGTCTTGCCGTGCAGATCGGCAAATTCGACACCGTCATAGCCCATTGCTTTGATCTGCTGCAATGTTCCGAGAAAATCTTTTTCCAGCGCATCTCTGACACTGTAAAGCTGTAACGCAATTTTCATACTGTTCCCCTTATGAATAAAAGGTGCAAAGTACTCTTTGCACCTTTTTGGTTTTTATTCCATGATGGATTTTACGTATTCAACGCTCATCTTAGCGCACTCTAACGGAGTTTTGCCCATAGACGGCTGATCCTGCTCTACAACGACCCAGGCAGCACCTGCATCTGCAGCAGCATCTAAAATTGCCGGGAAGTCCTGTACGCCATAGCCTACCGGACGGAACTCGAATACATTTTCTTCTTCTGCGACCTCGGTATCATCATCGATGCCGATCAGATCGTACATTTTAGCAGCTTTTTTGCCCTGCTCCATGTAGAAGTCTTTTAAATGAACGACCGGAGCACGACCGGTGTATTTGCGGATGTAAGACGGCGGATTCTCGCCACTGACATTGACCCAGCAAACGTCCAGCTCGGTCTGCAGTAAATCAGCATCTACGGAATCATATAAGATATCCAGCGCATATTTACCGTCAACTTTTAAGAACTCGAAATCATGGTTGTGGTACAACAGTTTCATACCCAGCTCATTGCAGATGCTGCCGAGCAGTTTTGCTGCTTCGATAACTTCCGCAAATTTCTCCTGACCCGGACGATACTCCTCGGTCAGATACGGGATCGCTACGTATTTGCAGCCGACCTCAGCATAAGCGGACAAAACGCCTTTCGGATCCTCGAGCATCTCGAGCAGTGCAACGTGAGCGGACAGCGGTACCAAACCGACTTCTTCGCACATTGCTTTGACTTCTGCCGGTGCATGGCCGTAAAGACCTGCAAACTCAACGCCGTCATAGCCCATTGCTTTGATCTGCTGTAAAACGCCTTTTAAGTCTTTCTCCGCATCGTCACGAACGGAATAGACCTGGATTGCTACCGGAAACTTCTTGCTCATAATCAATTCCCCTTTTTATTTTTGATAAGACCAACGTCTTTGAATGACATCAATACTCTGCGCTGCCGGTGGTTCTCGGGAACGGCAGTACGTCACGGATGTTCGGAATACCGGTTAAATACATGATCAGACGCTCGAAACCAAGGCCAAAGCCTGCATGGTGGGTACCGCCGTATTTACGCAGATCGCAATACCAGCTGTAATCCTCCGGTTTCATGCCGGTCTCGATGATACGCTGCTCGAGAACATCCAAACGCTCTTCACGCTGGCTGCCGCCGATGATCTCACCGATGCCCGGTACGAGCATATCCATTGCAGCAACGGTCTTGCCGTCGTCGTTTAAGCGCATATAGAATGCTTTGATCTCCTTCGGATAATCGGTAACGAATACCGGTTTTTTGAACACTTCCTCAGTCAGGTAACGCTCATGCTCGGTCTGTAAGTCACAGCCCCAGGATACCGGATACTCGAAGTTTTTACCGCTGTTTTTCAGCAGTTCGATCGCTTCGGTGTAGGTAACTTTCGCAAACTCTGCTTCAGCCAAGTTTTTCAGACGCTCGATGAGGCCTTTATCCATGAACTGGTTGAAGAACTCTAAATCCTGCGGGCATTTCGCCAGTACATATTTGATGACATACTGGATCATGTCTTTTGCAAGCTCCATATCGTCGTTTAAGTCAGCGAATGCGATCTCCGGCTCGATCATCCAGAACTCAGCCGCATGACGTGCGGTG
>JBGUUN010000375.1:0-3475 GCA_045133555.1 Oscillospiraceae bacterium | reverse complement strand
GAACAAAACGAAGCAGCAGCATATCCTGTATACAGCGCGTGTATATCTGGAGACACATCCGACAGAAAAAGAAATACGCTTTGATGTTCTCGAAGTATACCTCGGCGACAGCGCGCGCGTCAATCACATAGAAGATGCCTTTTGCGTTTGAAAGGAGCTCCATTTGGAACATAGACTTTTTGATCTGCACTGCGATACCCCCTATCGCATGTACAAAGAGAAAAAAACACTAAAATCCAACGATTTGCATATCGCTTTGGATAAAACCGCGTATCTTTCACGCTATGCGCAGATCGCCGCGATTTGGAGTGATCGAGACTTATCCGATGAAGACGCATATACTGCGTTTTGGCGCATTTTAAATAACTTCAAGCAGGAGATCGAATCCAACCGCCAACGCGCGGCGATTTGCAGCTCCTACGATGAATTTGCACAGCTCCCGGAATCTGTTTCTGCTTTCTTTTTGGCAGTTGAGGATGCACGTATCCTCAGCGGCAATGTAGAACGCATACGAGAACTTTACGATGCCGGCGTGCGTTTTATCTCACTGAACTGGATGGGAGAAAATGCGCTCGGCGGCGGGTATGATACGAATTCTCCCCTGACACATCTCGGAAGAACGGTCGTACGACTTGCGCTCGACCTCGGTATGATCGTGGATGTTTCGCATTCTTCCTCCAAGGTAGTTGAAGAGATCGCTGCGATTGCTGCAGAAGCAAAAAGACCGATCATTGCCACCCATTCCAATTCCAATTCCATTGCAGTGCATCCCCGCAATTTGACCGACGATCAGTTTACCAAAATCAAACAAAGCGGCGGAATCGTCGGCATTTCGCTTGCAAGATCGCATCTCTGCGGCAAAGGCACCGCCACTGCGCAAATCGATGATATTATCGATCATATCGAATACTTTTTGGGACTGGACGGTCAGCACACTGTTTGTCTCGGATGCGACTTTGATGGCATCGAAACCACACCCAACGGTATTAACAATATTGCCGATCTCTATCGGCTTGCCGAAGCGATGTCGGCAAAGAATTTCAGCGACGAATTGATTTACTCTATATTTTATCAAAACGCCGCAAACTTTTTGAAAAAAACTTTAATTTGACATAGAAACGAAAGGATCCAAAATGAACTACTCCAGCACAAGAAATGCAAACAAGACTGAAAACGTCTCCGCCGCACAGGCGATCAAGCAAGGACTTGCCAATGACGGCGGTCTGTTTATGCCCGACAGCATCCCTTCTCTCTCTCTGGACGACGTAGCAGCGCTGACCGATAAGAGCTATGTAGAGCGTGCCGTGCGCATTCTCTCGCTGTTTTTAACCGACTACAGCGAGGATGAGCTCCGTGCGGACTGCGAAGCTGCGTACAGCGAAAGCCGTTTTGTCGGCGGGGCTGCACCGCTGGTAAATGTGGACGGTAAAATCTTCTCTCTCGAACTGTGGCACGGTCCGACCTGCGCTTTCAAGGATATGGCGCTGCAGATCATGCCGCGTTTGCTTTGCCGTGCACTCGCAAAAACCGGCGAAAAGCGCGATGCAATGATTCTGGTAGCAACCTCCGGTGATACCGGAAAAGCAGCGCTCGAGGGCTATCGCGACATCAATAAGATCCGCATCAAGGTCTTCTACCCTGTTGACGGTGTCAGCCGTGTACAGAAGCTGCAAATGGCAACGCAGAGCGGCAACAATGTCGATGTCTGCGCGATCCACGGCAATTTTGATGACGCACAGACCGGTGTAAAAAAGATCTTCGCGGACGCAAATATTGCAAAAGAATTGAACGATAAGGACATTTTTCTTTCGAGCGCAAACTCGATCAACTGGGGCAGACTCGCACCGCAGATCGTCTATTATGTCTCTGCATACTGCGACATGGTAAAGAGCGGCGAGATCAAACTCGGCGACAAGATCGATGTCTGCGTACCGACGGGTAACTTCGGTAATATCTTTGCCGCATACATTGCGAAAATGATGGGCCTGCCGATCGATAAACTGGTTTGCGCATCCAACAAAAACAACATTCTCACCGACTTCTTAAAGACCGGTACGTATGACCGCAACCGCTCTTTCTATACCACGATGTCCCCGTCCATGGATATTCTGATCTCCAGCAACCTCGAGCGTCTGCTGTACACGATCGCAGGCGCTGAAAAGACTGCGGCTTTCATGCGTGAGCTGAACGAAACCGGTAAATATACGCTGGATGCCGAAACCAAGGCAAAGATCGATGCCAACTTCTACGGCTACTACTGCGATGAGGAAAATACGGCGAAAACGATCCGCGAAACCTTTGAGAAGCACGGCTATCTCTGCGACACACATACTGCGGTCGGTCTCTCTTGCGCAAAGCAATACGCGGCAGAGCACGGCGGAAACAAGATCGTACTGGCATCTACCGCAAGTCCCTATAAGTTTGCAAATGATGTTTATACGGCACTGACCGGCAAAACTGCTGCAGATGAGCTCAGCGCTCTCAGCGAGCTTGCTGCATATTCGGGCACGCAGATTCCCGCACCGCTTGCGGATATTGATAAGCGTGAAGTACGCTTTACCAAAACGATCGACGCCTGTGATATGCCCGCAGATGTCCTTTCTTTCGCCGACTGATAAAAATCGGAGGTACGAATGTCTTTATACACGATAGCCGATCTGCATTTATCTCTCGGTGTGGGAAAAGAAAAGTCAATGGATGTTTTCGGAAACCGCTGGCAGGGATATGTTGACAAACTGGAAAAGAACTGGCGTGCGATCGTCGAGCCTGAGGACTCGGTCATCATCCCCGGCGACATTTCCTGGGCGCTCGGCATCGACGAAGCACTGGAAGACCTCCAATTTATAGACAGTCTGCCGGGCACAAAATATCTCGGAAAAGGCAATCACGATTTTTGGTGGTCAACGCAGAAGAAACTGACCGAGTTTTTTTCCGCGCACAACATCACAACCATCAAAATTCTGTATAACTGCGCCTACGAAGTAGAAGATTACATCGTCTGCGGCACACGCGGATGGTTTTACGACGACTCCGTCTCCGGTATCCCCAAAGGCACGGATTTTGACAAACTTGTCAATCGCGAAGCACAGCGACTGAAAATCAGTCTGGACGAAGCCCAAGCACTTTCCAAAGCCACCGGCAAACCGATATTGTGCTTTCTGCACTTTCCCCCGGTTTGGAACGGTACCGAATGCGAACCGATGGTGGATCTTCTCCTTTCCTACGGTATCAAAAAATGCTACTTTGGGCATATCCACGGTGCATATAATGTTCCCGCATATTTTGAGCACCGAGGCATCACTTTTACGATTATCTCGGCGGATTATCTGCAATTTATCCCGCGAATCATCTTTCCGCCTGAGATAAATTAGTAAAAATGCGGATTTTGCGCATTTTCTCGCAAAAACCCTTGACTTTATATAATATTAGAAGTAAAATAATCTTTGTGCAATCACTGAAGATTTTTGGAGGACAC
>JBGUUN010000374.1:0-1555 GCA_045133555.1 Oscillospiraceae bacterium | reverse complement strand
CGACCGTGAAGCGCCGTCCTATCTCTACGGCGGCGATCATATCGGCTATGATACCAACAAGCGCATCGGCAATTTTGCCAAGTCCAGCTATTTTGCATCCGATTGGCCGCAGGCGGTGGTTTACGATAACGACAGCACCTTCGGCAAGACCTATCTGCGTCAGATTCCGAAACTGTATTACGGTGCACCGCGTGTCAACTGTGACATTCTGCATACCGTAGAAAACGGCGAGCATGTCTATACCATGAAGCTGCCGCACGCCATGGCATTTACCCCGATCATTCAGCTCATGGCACAGGGCGGCGAAAAGCTGTGGCTGACCTCGGACCATGAATGGGTCAACGGCGGCCCGGGTGATGAGCATCATTGCTATCATTCCCAGTGCATCGAGTATATCTGCAATGCCGGACACAACCATTTTGACTGTCTGCACTATCTCTACGGTGAACGCTTTGTGGTCAAGAGCAGCACCGAACTGAAGATGCAGGCGATGGGCTATCATGAGACAGGCTATGAGACCCACATCTGCGGCAGCTTCTTATGCGAAGATCAGATGATCAATCAGCTCATCGACAAAGCGGCAAGAACGCTATACGTCTGTATGCGCGATAACTTTATGGATTGCCCGGACAGAGAACGCGGCCAGTGGATCGGTGACGTTTCGGTGCAGATTCCGCAGGTGTTCTATCTGCTGACCTCCTCGGCACAGAAGCTGGTCAAAAAGGCGATCTATGACTTTATCTTGCTGCGTAACGGCGATGTGCTGCAGGGCAATGTTCCGGGTGCAAACAATTCCGAGCTTCCGGCGCAGAGCCTCAACGCCATCAGCGAACACGGTATGATCGCACAGTATTACTACTTCACCAAGGATGATGAGGTATTAAAAGCGGCATTCGCACCGAGTGTGGCATACTTAAAACTCTGGAGCTTAGACGAAACCGGAAAGGTTTTACCGAAAGGCGGTAACTGGAACTGGTTTGATCACCTGTACAACATCGACATTCCGGTGCTGGAGAATGCGTGGTATCTCTCCGCACTGAAATTTGCAAAACGCATGGGTGAGATCATCGGGGATGACAGCGAAGATGCCTTCTTATCCGAACGCATTGCGGCGGTGGAAGCGGCATTTGCGTCCTTCTGGAACGGGGAATGTTATACCTCGGGTACTGTGGTGGATGACCGTGCAAACGCAATGGCGGTGCTGTGCGGTGCCTGCCCGAAAGAGCGTTATCCGCTGATGCGTCAGGTGCTGCTCAAGGTGTTCAATGCGACCACTTATATGGAAAACTATGTCCTGACCGCACTGTGCGAAATGGGATATTTAGAGGATGCGTACCACCGCATGAGCGCAAGATACTATCCGCTTGCCAATAACCGCAACTCCACATTGTGGGAGGATTTCTATATCTTAGGCACCAAAAACCACGGTTGGAGCGGTGCCCCGGTCAATATTGCCTTCCGTTATTTCTTGGGACTGCATTCCGAGGACGGATTCAAGACCTTTACGGTCGATCCGGCAAAAGAGATCTTCGATCAGATCAACTGTTGTTTCCCG
>JBGUUN010000373.1:0-9213 GCA_045133555.1 Oscillospiraceae bacterium | reverse complement strand
GAATGCGGCGTATACGGTTTATGACCGTTCGCAGAGCAAACAGGAAGCAGACGGCGAGACCATTCGCTTTGTCGGCGGTAATGATATAGATCCTTCCTATAAGGGTGAATATTGCATGCTGTGTGATAAACCGGTATCCGTATGTGCTTCTTTCGAGGGTACCGATATGTCCGTTGTATGGGCGCAGTTTGCAAAAGACGGTACACTGTCGGAAAATCAGCCGGTAAGCGAAAAACCGGCCGGTGCGATGAGCGCCAAAGTCACCTTAAAGCCGGGTGAGACCAAGAAGATCACCTTTGTATTTGCGTGGTATCTGCCGGTTTATCTGGATGCAAAGGACAATGACTGGAGCGTTTACTATGTAAACCACTTTGGCAGTGCAAAGGATGTTGCTACCTTCGTGATGGGCAGCAAAGACCGCCTGTATGAAAAGACCGTAGCATACGAAGAAAAATTATTCGGTTCCGATCTCCCGGTATGGCTGAAAGAGAAGCTGCTCAATGACCGTTTCCCGGTATACACCTGCAGTATCTTTACCAAAGACGGCAGATTCTCGATTAACGAAGCACCGACCGGCATGATGGGTTGCCTTGGTACGATGGACCAGCGTCTGGCATCTCAGATTTATTACAGCAATTTCTTCCCGGTATTGGATAAGACCGAGATCAGCCTGTTTGCAAACATTCAGGGTGAAGACGGCTCCATTCCGCATGATATCGGTAACGAATATATCTACACCGAGCCGCATACCGGTACTTGGTCGGATCTGTGCTCCTCCTTTGTATTGCAGGTATACCGCAATGCGATCACCAACGGCGATAAAGATTTCCTGACCGCAATGTATCCGCAGATCAAACGTGCTGTAAAATATCAGCAGTCGATCGACTTCGATAACGACGATATTCCGGATGTCGGTGCAGGTCACGGTACCACCTATGATACCTATCATTGGTACGGCTGCTGTGCATTCGTAGCTTCTCTGTGGTTAGCTGAGCTGCGCTGCTGTATGCGCATTGCTGAAATGTTTGGTGATGTGAAATATAAAGCAGAGTGCGAAGCAATGTTTGAAAGAGCACAGAAATCGATGATCGAGAAACTCTGGACCACCGATTATGCGTTTGGCGGATTCTTCCGCAACTATAAAGATACCGTAAACGGCAAAGAAAGCAACAACAGTTTTATTGCACAGCTGGCAGGCGTATGGTTTGCCGAGAGCTTAGACCTCGGTGATATTCTTCCGGCTGAGCTGGTGGATGAAGCATTTGCTACCATCGGCAAACGCAATCTGCATTGCCGTGACATTAAGCTAATGAGCGATGAGACCACTCCGGAGGGTGACTCTGCATGGTTTGGATATACCTTTGTTCAGTACGACGAGCAGTATTACGCTTGCCCGGCTATGCGCAGAGGTTATATTGAGGACGGTATGGAGGTCTACAGACGTGTTGCATCCCTGCCGAATCCGTGGAACATCGGTCTGACTTATTTCATCGACGGTAAATTCATGGGTCTGCCGTACTACATGACCAACCCGGCAAGCTATTCCATTATCGAAGCGTTGTCCGGTTTCTTACCGGATGTGATCCGTGGCGTGCTGCAGCTCAGCCCGATTTGTGAGGTTGAAAACCTGCCGCTTTGCTCTCCGAAATTTGAGGGTCTGCTGACCGTCAAAGGCGATGATCTGATCTTACAGGTGACCCGTGTGAATGCTGCATTCACCGGCATCAAATTGACCGGATTTACCGCTTGTACCGTCAACAGTGAGCCGGTGACCGAAACCGAGCATGGTTTTGCAGTTGGCGATAAGATTGCGGTCGGTGACATCATCGAGGCAAAGAGAATCTGAAGGTAAAAAGAAAAGGATACCGTGTAAAAACGGTATCCTTTTTTGTATGATGAAAGGAATCAGCGGAACGGATTGACGGCTTCGCCGGTGTATTCCGCAAGTTCTAAGGTGAGTTTGCCCTGACGGCTGCCGCGGACTACGGTCAGCTCTACGGTGTCTCCGACATTGTACTGTTTGATCGCGGTGTTGAATTCGCTGACAGTAGAAACTGCGGTATCGCCGACTGCTGCGATGCAGTCACCGGAACGCAGACCCGCAGCTTCGGCATTGCGTCCGGTCACGGTCTGCACATAAACACCGGTACGGGAAACACCGTAGTAGAATGCGGTGTATAAGTCGTCGATGTCGATCAAGGTCATACCGATGCTGATGCGGCCGGAAACATAGCCCTGGTCAATCAGCTGCTCGACAACAGTTTTCACAAGATTTGCCGGGATCGCAAAACCTAAACCATCGATGCTCTCACCGGACTGTTTGGCGTTGACAACACCGATCAGTTCACCTTTGTCGTTGAACAGACCGCCGCCGGAGTTACCCGGGTTGATCGCAGCATCGGTCTGCAGTAAGGTCATAACATTGTCCTCGACGGTGATCTCACGGTCCAGTGCACTTAAAATGCCTTGCGTTACACTGCCGCCGAGGCTGCCCAGCGGATTACCGATGGCAATGGCAGTCTGACCTACTTCAAGCAGATCCGAATCGGCAAGGACCGCCGCTGTCAGATTTTCGGCTTCCACTTTGATGACAGCAAGGTCAGACGGCGCATCGCTTGCGATCAGTTTTGCATCGTAACTGGTACCGTTTCGTAAGGTGATGATGATATTGGTAGCACCTTCGATAACATGATGATTGGTGACGATATAGCCGTCAGCGGTCAAGATAACGCCGGAGCCTGCACCCGAGGTGACATACTGTCCGAACATGCTGTCGCGGGAAACGGTTTCGGTAACGATCTCAACCACGGAATCTGCAGCTTTTTTGACAACTTCGGTAGTAGCCATCGAGCCGGCGGTATGATCGGTCTGGGTGAAATGTGTGCTGTTTTCCTCTTTAGAGGTGACTTCGGAGGAAGATTCCGGAAGGCTTGCTTCAGAGGAGGTGATAACGGATTCCGTTTCCGTCTTGGCCGTTAACAGATTTGCTGCAGCGGCACCGCCGAATCCGCAGGCTGCGGAAAGTACCATACACAATGCGATCAGCAATGCGGTGGAACGCACTTTACCGGATGCACGTTTTGGTTTTTTGGGCGGCTGATACGGATTGGTATACGGGTAAGTGTTGTTTTGATTTTCATCGATCTGCCAGTTATAGGTTTGGTTGTTAGAGGACATTATATTTCTCCTTATCTTTTATATCAATGAATGGGTGTCCTTATTCTGTAATACCATTATATCAAAAGAATATGTAAGGCGTGTGGATTTCATCTGAAAGAAAACGCAAATAAAAGTTAAGAAACCGTGAACAACAGCAAATCGCAAAAATAAAACGCAGCCTGTACTGTGACGGACTGCGTTTTGATTTTAATTGGATTCATTGCGTAAAGATTCCACATATTTTTTGATGGCGGTAAAACTTTCTGCGGAAACAACGTGCTCGATACGGCAGGCATCTTCCGCTGCGGTCTTTTCATCAACACCGAGCCCCATCAGAAGCTGCGTAAAGACATTGTGGCGATCAAAGATATTTTCTGCGATCTTTCTTCCGGTGTCGGTCAGGGTGATGATACCGCCCGCATCCATCGTGATGCATCCGTTTTCACGCAGATTTTTCATGGCGATACTGACGCTCGGCTTGGAAAAATCAAGCTCATTTGCAATATCGATCGAACGGACCTGCGGGATTTTCTTTTGTAAGCGGAGAATGGTTTCCAGGTAATTTTCCGCAGATTCATGAATTCGTGGCATGGATGTCAACCCTTTCTGTATTCTGTATTAAGTATCATTGTACCATGTTTCCGTAAAAAAAGCAAGCTGTGTCATCATTTAAATTTCGTATTATTTTTTAGTGAAATGCTTGTAATTTTAAAGGCTGTATGCTATAATGGAAACGAATAGGAAAGAGGGAATTTATATGAAAACTGCTTGTGAAAACTGCAATAATTATGTGTTTGATGAGGATTACGGCTATTATGTCTGCGATATATCGCTTGATGAGGATGAAGCTGAGCGCTTTGTTTCCGGTCGTATGACAAACTGCCCGTATTATCGCTCGGATGATGATTATCAGATCGTCCGTCATCAGAACTGATATTGCTCCTTGCGGCAGAATATCATCGAAAGACTCCGTAATTGACGGAGATGGGGATATGATATGGAGAAATATTATCTTGCGGTGGATGCCGGCGGAAGTAAGGTACATCTATTGGTGTTTGACAGCGCATTTCATCGTATCGATTTCGACGTTGCTGCATCGTCCAATCCGACAGTCAATCCGATTCCGGAGATCATTGAAAATATGCGCAAGACCTTTGATCGTCTGTTTGGACGCAATCCGCAGATCAAAAAGATCGAATGCGTGTATATCTGCTCGCTGTGTCCGGCTGATATCCTGTTAAAACCGCTGGAAGATCTCGGTGTTTCGGTCGGGAAGTTACGCGGTATCGGCGAAGGAGATATGGGCATGTTTGCGGGCGGAAGAAGCAGCGATGCGGTCGTGGCACTTTCCGGTACCGGTTCGGATATTTATTATGAAAAAGACGGCCATTGCATTACTGCTGTCGGCGGTTGGGGCGCGATCGTCTCAGATGAAGGCAGCGGCTATTGGATCGGCAGAGAAGCGATGATCGCAGCGATTCATGACTATGAGCATCGCGGTGAGAAAACGATGCTGACCGAGATGATTTGTGACCGTTTGTATCCGAATAATTTCAGAAAATCGATCTATTCGGTATATGAATCGTCTTCTCCGGCAAGAAGCGTTGCTGCAATGTCGCGCCTGGTCGGCGAGGCAGCGCGAAAAGGCGATGCGGTTTCGCTGGATATCATCGCACGTGCGGCCAAACAACTTGCCGAGCAGACCCGTACGATCTATCTGGAATATCCGGAAGCACTTGAGCTGCCGCTCATGGTGACCGGCGGAAGTTGGAAAGGCTATATGCTGTTTTCCAAATTTGAGGAGGAGATCGATAAACTCTTCCCGGGTAAAAAGGTGCAGAAACCGTTATTTGAGCCGATCGTCGGCGGTGTGTTCTGTCATGCGATGGAATCCGGTATGAGCGACGAGGAAGCAGTAGCGGTATTAAAAGAGAATTTTGCGGAGGACATGTATGTCCTTCCGGAAAAATAAAGGAGGAAATTTTTATGTTAATGTTTGATTATCAGGAGCAGGTTGCACAGTTATTTGAGAAGCTGAAAGCAACCCAGAACGAAAACTGTCTGAAAGCCGGTAAAATGATTGCTGACACTCTGGCAAGAGGCGGTGCGGTACATATTTATGATACCGGTCATATCATCAACTCCGAGCTGATCTACCGTGGCGGCGGTATGCTGGCTTACAAACAGCTCAAGTACAACCTGGTTGTAGAAAACCCGGTTCGTGACCGTGACCGCAGCGGTATCGATACTTCTATGGAAGGTCTGGGCAAATATGTTCTGAAGGCTTCCAAAGCTCTGCCGGGCGACCTGATCATCATCGGTTCCGTTTCCGGTAAGACCCCGAACACCATCGATTTGGCTATGGCTGCTCACGAGTTCGGCATGGACGTCATCGCTCTGACCTCCGTTGAGTATTCTTCTTCCGTAGCTTCTCAGCATTCTTCCGGTAAGAGACTGTTCGAGTGTGCTGATCTGGTACTGGACAACTGTGCTCCGAAAGCAGAGGCTATGATGGATATCGAAGGTCTGGAAGCAAGATTCGGTGCAGCTTCCGGTTATGCAGCTACCTTCTTAATGTGGAGTGCTACTGCTGCAGCTATCGATGAACTGCTCAAACGCGGCATTACCCCGAGCGTATTAAAATCTCATAACTACGCAGATGGTCCGGAATTCAACAAAGAACTCGAGAAAATCTACAAAGAGTACGGCTATTGATTTTTGCTTTTTATTGCCCGCAGAGGTTATCTCTGCGGGTTTTTGTTTTTCTGCACGGTGATTTGATATTTCTTCCATTTTTATGGGTAGTGATTGACTTTTTTACGCAAACGGACTATAATGACAGTTAGTTAGAAAACTAATCAATTTAATGTTGTGAGGAGGTTATTACATGCGAGACGGTAAGAAGCACCGTCATCCCGGATGGCACAGCCCGGAAGATATGCCGCTTGGAATGCTGATCAACGGATTGTCCAAGTTTTTTGGAGAGCGTCAGCGGACCATGGGCGAAAAAATCGGTATCCGAGATAATTTCAGACCGGTATTATACCATCTGCGTCATGAAGGCGGGTTATCACAGTATGAACTTGCCATGCGTTGTCAGGTCAAACCGTCGAGTATGAGCGTGACTCTGCGCAATATGGAAGAGCAGGGTTACATTTGTCGCAAAGCCGACGAGAAGGATCAGCGACTGATCCGCGTTTATCTGACCGATGCCGGAATTGCTTTGGATGACAGATTGATCGGATTGATTCACGAAACAGAAGCGTTGTTTGTAAATGCTTTGCGTGAAGAAGAAACTGTCATGCTCAAAAAGCTGCTGGCAAAAATCTATCGAGTAACCATAGGAAAGGAAGAAGCTACTCATGAAGAAATTGGCTAAGTACTTAAAGCCGTATTGGATCTGGGCGATCCTCTCGCCGCTGACCATGATCGGTGAAGTCATTTGCGACCTGTTCCAGCCGAACATGATGGCAAGTATCGTGGATGAAGGTGTTTTGGGCGGCAATATGTCGCTGATCTGGACCACCGGTATCAAGATGCTGCTGATCGTAATGCTCGGCGGATGTCTGGGTGTTGCATCCGGTGCATTCTCCGCATATGCATCCCAGAGCTTCGGTCGTGACTTAAGAAACGACGCATTTACCCGTATTATGAATTTATCTCCGCAGCAGACCGATAAGTTCACCACCGGTTCGCTGGTCACCCGTATGACCAACGACGTTACCATGATGCAGGATACCGTAAATATGATCCTGCGAATGGTCGTTCGTGCACCGATGCAGTTCATCGGCGGCATTTTTATGGCGCTGAAGATCAACCGTACTTTCGGTATTGTTCTGGCAGTATCGATGCCGGTCATGCTGTTATTTATTTTCTTTATCCTGAAGCTGGTCAACCCGTTGTTCATGCAGGTGCAGAAACGTCTGGATAAGGTTAATGCCGTTGTACAGGAGAACGTATCCGGTGCACGTGTTGTAAAAGCGTACGTTCGCGAGGACTATGAAAACGAGCGCTTCAACAAAGCCAATGCTGATTTGATGGGCATCAACATGAAGGTTCATATGTATATGGCGTTCATCAGCCCGATCATGAACATCATCATGAACTTTACCGTTGTTGCGGTTATTCTGATCGGCGGCTTTGAGGTCAACAATGGCAACATGGCAGTCGGTGAGGTTATGGCTGCGATCACCTATATCAGCCAGATCTTAATGTCCATGATGTTTATCTCTCATATCTTCCAGTCTCTGGCAAGAGCTGCAGCTTCCGCTACCCGTATCAATGAGATCATGGATACCGTTCCGGCGCTCAAAAACGGCAGCTACACCGCTGAGGATGAGGATAAAAACAAAGGCGGTCATATCCGCTTTGAAGGTGTTACCTTCCGTTATCCGGGTCAGACCGGCAGACCGGTATTATCCGAGATCGACTTTGAGGTCAAACCGGGTGAGATGGTAGCAATTTTAGGTTCTACCGGCTGCGGTAAAACCTCTCTGGTTAACATGATCCCGCGTTTTTACGATCCGGATAAAGGCAGGATCTTGGTAGACGGCGTTCCAGCGAAAGAATATGACTTAAAAGCACTGCGCAGCAAGGTTGCATATGTACTGCAGAAGAGTGAACTGTTCGCAGGTACTATTTCCGAAAATATCCGTTGGGGTAAAAAGGATGCTACCGATGAAGAAGTCAAATTTGCGGCAAATGTTGCACAGGCATCTGAATTTATCGAGCACTTTAAGGACGGTTACGATACTGTCGTTGGTGAGAAGGGCGCATCCCTTTCCGGCGGACAGAAGCAGCGTATGTCCATTGCACGTGCAATTTTGAAAAAACCGCAGATCATGATCTTCGACGATGCTACCTCCGCACTCGACCTGACCACCGAAGCAAAACTGCTGCTTGGTCTGCGTGAGCATCTGAAGGATACCACCGTTGTAATGATCGCACAGCGTGTACAGTCTGTTATGGGTGCAGACCGCATCATCGTCCTTGAAAAAGGTCGAATCGCGGCACAGGGTACTCACGAAGAGCTGATGGTAAATAGCCCGGTATACCAGGATATCTATCAGTCTCA
Organism: Oscillospiraceae bacterium; assembly: GCA_045133555.1. Classification (GTDB taxonomy): domain Bacteria; phylum Bacillota; class Clostridia; order Oscillospirales; family Ruminococcaceae; genus JAHHTP01. The sequence continues at coordinate 980 of JBGUUN010000373.1, read as the reverse complement.
GGTCAAAAATCAGGATCAGTAAGGAAGGAGTGGATTTTATGGCAGAACAGAAAAATAATACTCCTCCGCGCGGTATGCGTGGTGGTCCGATGGGCGGCCCGGGTATGCGTGGTATGCGTCCGCAGGAAAAACCGAAAAATATGTGGGGCACCGTTAAGCGTTTATTCTCCTATATCGGTGCGATCAAATGGCTGCTGTTCGGCATGCTGTTTTTAACCTTAGTTATTACTTTATTAAACCTCGTATTCCCGTCTTTACAGGGTAAAGCGATCGATGCGATCACCTTGGCAGAAGGTAAGGTTTCGGTCGATTTCAAACAGCTTGGCAACTTACTGATGTGGATGTGTATCGTTTGCGTAAGCAATGCGATTATCTTCTATTTCCAGTACTATATGGCTGCACAGCTGTCTCAGATGACGGTACGAAATCTGCGCCGTGACTTATTCCGCAAGATCTCCAAATTACCGATCTCTTATATCGACTCGCACAACCACGGCGACATCATGAGCCGTATGACCAATGACGTTGAAAACGTTTCCAACACCATTTCTTCGGCATTGGCTTCCCTGTTCAACGCAGTTATCACCATCGTCGGTGTACTGGCATTGATGCTGTACTACAGCCCGGCAATGACTTTAGTAGCTATGGTATCTGTACCGCTGAGCTTGTTCTTATCTACCTTCGTAGCAAAGAGAACCAGAAAATACTTCATCAAACAGCAGAAAACTCTGGGTGTCTTAAACGGTCACGTTGAAGAGATGGTAACCGGCTGCCGTACCGTTACCGCATTTACCCACGAGGATGCTGCGATCGCAGAATTCAAGGTTTACAGCTCCGAGTTCAGAAACACCGCGATCAAAGCAAACATCTTTGGTTCCATCATGGGTCCGTTAATGAACGTTGTCGGCAACCTGACCTACCTGTTGGTTGCAGGCTTCGGCGGTGCGCTGGCATTGGCAGGCAACATCACCATCGGTACC
>JBGUUN010000372.1:0-2141 GCA_045133555.1 Oscillospiraceae bacterium | reverse complement strand
CTCCCCCTCCCAGCTCCAGGTCTGAAACGACACTCTTTTGCCTTTCTCGGTTTTATGGATGTACGGCGGAGAATACGGCGGCTTATCTGCAAGCAGCGCATCGTAATCTCTGATGCTCGCCACAAACATACCGCCTTTTTTTACCTGCCCTACAATGCTCCCTATCGCAGCCGCCAAAGCATCCGCTGTGAGCATATGCGGCAAGGCATTGTCCATCGCGATCACAATGTCAAAAGGCTTGTCAAAGGTATCGGATAATGCGCAAAAGTCGGCAGCCACAAGCGTCAGCGCCACCTTTTTCTTTGCGGCACGTTCTTTTGCCTGTTCCAGCTCCGCCGGACTGATGTCCGAACCGGTCACATCATACCCCAGACCGGCCAAACCGATCGCCTGCGTTCCGATGCCGCAGGCACAGTCTAAGACCTTAGCGGAACGGTCAAATCCGTTTTTTGAAAAAAGCCGGTCCAGAATGACTGCCTGCTCTTTTACATCAGCATCCCAATCCGAAAACAGTTTATCGTACTGCGATGCCAGATTATCATAAAAGCTCTGTATAATGTTCATAACCTGTTCCCCCTTTGCCGATCGCTTCACCGTAATTGCGGTCGTAGACGGTAAGCTCGATGCCGTCATCGATCACAGATACGGTCATGTCATTTCTTATCATTTTTTCATTATACCATACCAAGCCTTACTAAGTCAACCGCGAAGCACCGATCCTCGAAAGATGACCTGTGCCGCATCCATCCTACTTTTTTCCATGCCTCATGCGAATAGAATAGTAACAACAAAACATGAAAGGTTGGGAAAACTTTGAAAAAATTTCTTGCTTGGCTGCTTACAGCTCTCACCCTTACCGCCGCATTTCCGGTTTCCGCTTCGACCGATGCCGATTTTATCATCGAGGGCACCAAATTGGTCAAATATGTCGGAGACGGCGGCGATGTCGTGATCCCCGACGGTATCACCGTCATCGGCGAAACTGCATTTATGGAAGCGGATCTGATCGAGGAGAAGGTGATCATCACCTCGGTGCAGATCCCGGATAGCGTGACTGAGATCGAACGCGGGGCTTTTGTCAACTGCTCCGGGCTCAAAGCGGTCTACCTGCCGGATTCGGTACAGAAGGTCGGCGATTATGCCTTTTACGGTGCCGCTTGTGCATCCATCCGCATCCCCGAGACCCTGCAGAATTTCGAGCATTACTCCTTCTTCGCCTTCCCGTTTTATGACGGTCTGATGAACCAAGACGGCATGATCGTCATCAATGACGTACTGGTTGAAATCGATGCCACCCGCTATAAATACTCCGAGAATCATACCTTTGCCGTGCCGGATGGCATCCAAAAGATCCGTCTCGGCAACTTCGGAGATCTCTCCGCGCTGGTCATCCCGGATTCGGTGGTGGATATCGGCGACCTGTATAACGATGAAGGACAGCTCTGCATCACTAAAGTATATGCAAGACCGGGTGCGGTTTGGGAGGATTCCCTGCCGAAAGGGACCGAATATATCTCGCTTCGCACCTATCAGCAGCAACTGAACTTAACCCCGGGAAAAACCGCAAAACTGCTGATGGGCTACGATTTTGGTGGAAAACCGACCTACCGCTCCAGCGATTCCAAGGTGGCTTCGGTGGACAAAAACGGTAAGATCACCGCCAATAAGGGCGGTATCGCCACCATCACCGTCGACTACCTCGGTGTCACCTCGCAAGTTAAGGTCATCGTGCCGGAAAATTATTACATCGTCAAACGGGGCGATACCCTCTGGAGCATCGCCGCACGAGAGCTCGGCTCCGGCTATCGCTGGAATGAGATCCTCACGCTCAACCGCCTGGGCAGTAAGCTCATCCACGCCGGCAAAAAACTCTATCTCCCGGAATAAACAAATTCCTCACCCAAATCGGGTGAGGAATTTTTGTTGTCCGAATCATTTCATCGTTACGATGCAGATGTATTTCTTACCGTAGAGGGTGACGGTCACGGTGGCTACCGCAACCTGTTCACACCGGGATATAAACCGCTTTATCCGGGAATCCGTCGGCAGCACGGTATAAAAGCGCATCGCCTTTTTGACATTCCGTGATGACAAAGCTTTCCCCCTCGCCCGCAAATTTGATGCCGACCCCTTTGGGCAGA
>JBGUUN010000371.1:0-21843 GCA_045133555.1 Oscillospiraceae bacterium | reverse complement strand
TTTGTCAAGACCTTTTCGTGATTTTTTTACTGCCCGGTTCCCACTCTTTCGTGCTCTCCCTGACAGCTTGATTATTATAGCACATCCTTCCACCTTTGTCAATCCCTTTTTTCACGTTCTATGTTTTGGATGATTATAACATTGCTTTCTCGAACATTTTGGTAACTTTACCTCACAAATATCCTCTAACTTGCATCCTGATACCGAATCTGGTATAATAACAGTATTAAATCGAAAGGAGACAGCCGTAAAATGAACGGTCTGATCTATAACCAAAACCGCGCACGATTACTTCAATATTGTAAAAACAAGCAGCCTTCCGACCCACTCGAAGAGGAGCTTCTCCTCACTTTATTCCTTGCATACGCACGCAGACATACCGATAACCGTCCGCTTGCCAGAAGAATGTTACTGGAAACAGGTTCTTTATTTAACCTTACCCATTTGCCTCCGGATGCCTTGATGCGCACCTTTAATATCTCTGAAACACTGGCTATTGCAATCTCCAATCTCGGTACCATCTCTAACCGTATCCAGAGCACAACGCACAAGAAAGATGTGCTCTGCACGATATCCGCACTCTATCACCACCTCCGACCTTATTTTCTGACCGGAAATTACGAATCTACCGCTATTGTCTGCCTCAACAAAAAATTCCAATATATCGCTACCGAAACGCGAACCCTTTTCGATCCAAAACAAACTGTCGCTGCCGCTTCGCTCATTTTGACCGTAGCACGTAAGCATTTTGCCGACAAGATCGTTTTGGCACACAATCACCCTAACACCTCCGCATTAGAGCTGTCGGCATCGTCATCCGATTTATATGCCACAAAGTATATTATCGAATATCTGAAGGTCAACGGTATCACGCTTGTCGATCATCTTTTAATCGCTTATGACGGCTGCTGTTCCGTTTTGTATAACGACCAAATGCCGTATATGGATCCTCAGCTCAAACCGGACTGTGAATCCTTCAACTGTAAACTTGATTATTCCGCTTTAACGAACAAGAAAACAGGCATCCGTTAAGATGCCTGTTTTTATTATGCTTCGGTATTTTCAGCAGATTCCGGGATAACCTCTTCCGGTTTCTCCGTCATCATCTTCTCAAACAGATCACCGTTCATCTTCTCGTTAACGATCAGATACTCTGCGATCTTGGTCAGCTGATCCATATGCTCACTTAAAATCGCTTCCGACTTCTGATAACATTCCTCAACCAGTCGCTGTACTTCCTGATCGATCATGGTAGCAACATTTTCGGAATAGTTTCTCTGATGTCCAAGGTCTCTGCCCAAGAAAACTTCGCCTTCTTCCTCGCCGTATAAAATCGGACCGAGGGTATCGTTGAAACCGTATTTGGTGATCATCTTGCGCGCACTCTGAGAAGCACGCTCGATATCATTGGATGCACCGGTGGTGATGTCATCCTGGGTCAATGCCTCAGCCACACGACCGGACAGCAGGATCACAATATTCTCGACCATCTGCTTTTTGGTCACGTGCATACGGTCATCGGTCGGCAGATGCATGGTATAACCTGCAGCCATACCACGCGGAATGATGGAAATCTCGTGTACCTTATCCTGCGTGGTGCAGTAATAGGTAGCAACAGCATGACCCGCCTCATGATACGCGGTGATACGCTTGTCAGAATCGGTGATCTTATGCGATTTCTTCTCCGGACCCGCTACGACCTTAATGGTAGCTTCCTCAATATCAGCCTCGGTGATCGCTTTTCTGTTCTTACGTGCAGCCAATAAAGCCGCCTCATTCATTAAGTTAGCCAGATCAGCGCCTGTAAAGCCCGCAGTGGTGCGTGCGATCTTTTTGAGATCAATATCAAAGCCCAGCGGTTTGTTGCTGGAATGCACCTTTAAGATCTCCTCACGGCCTTTGACGTCCGGATAGTTTACAACGACCTGACGGTCAAAGCGGCCCGGACGCAGCAGTGCCGGATCCAGAATATCACGGCGGTTGGTTGCAGCAATAACGATAACACCCTGATTCTCGCTAAAGCCGTCCATCTCTACCAGTAACTGGTTTAAGGTCTGCTCACGCTCATCGTGACCACCGCCTAAACCTGCGCCTCTGCGGCGACCTACCGCATCGATCTCATCGATGAAAACGATTGCCGGAGCATTTTTCTTCGCTTCGTCAAATAAATCCCTTACACGGGAAGCACCGACACCGACGAACATCTCTACGAAGTCGGAACCGGAAATCGAGTAAAACGGTACGCCTGCCTCACCTGCAACAGCACGTGCAAGTAAAGTTTTACCGGTACCCGGAGGGCCGACAAGCAGTACGCCTCTCGGAATTTTTGCACCCAGTTCAGAGAAGCGTTTCGGATTCTTCAAGAATTCAACGATTTCCGCCATCTCCTGTTTTTCTTCGTCACAGCCCGCAACATCCGCAAAGGTAGCTTTCTTGCCGCTTGCCTGAACACGTTTGTTGTTGACCTTGCCGAAAGAATTCATCTTTCCGCCGCCACCCATCTGGCGCATGGTAAAGATGAAGAATACTACCATCAGCACAAGCAGCAGTAAAGACGGGAGCATGGATACCCACCAACTGTTATCGGATGCCGGCAGGATATCACCGTTGATCCTTGCATCCGGATGTGCGTCATTGTATTCCTTTACCGCATCGGAGATATCCTCCAAAAACAGCGTAACACTTGCTAAATTATACTGGATATGACGGGTTCCGTCGCTGTCGACCAAAGATGTTTCGATCTTCTGAGCCGCCGGAGCCGTATCGTCCAACACGATGTCCAGCTCGCCGCTTCCCGCATCTACCGTATATCCTTTTACTGCCTGATCTTCAAATAAATATACGATATCCGAGTAGGTGTACGGACGCACACTGCCGCTGAGCATATTGGACATGAAATACACGCCGGAAATCAGCACAGCGATGATCGCTATGTAGATGCCGACTGTCCATTTCTTATTCTGCAATTTCGTAACACTCCTTCTTGCCGATCAATCCGGCTTTGTTATTATTCGTAAACTTCGCGCTTTAATACACCGATGAACGGAAGATTGCGGTATCTCTGCGCATAATCCAAACCGTAGCCGACAACAAACTCGTTCGGTACCGGGAAGCAGTAATAATCTGCGAAAACCTGTGCCTCACGTCTTTCCGGTTTGTCAAGTAAAGTACAGATGCGAATAGATGCCGGATTTCTTGCCTGCAGCAGGGACATGATGTAGCTTAAGGTCTTGCCGCTGTCAAGAATGTCCTCGACGATCAGAATATCTTTGCCTTCCAGATTCTCGTCCAGGTCTTTTTCGATCTTAACAACACCGGAAGTTTTTGCGCCGTTACCATAGCTGGAAACCGACATAAAATCGATCTCACACGGAACGGTGATCGCACGCATTAAATCTGCCATAAAAATTACAGAACCGCGCAATACGCTGACCAGAAACAGATTTTTTCCTTCATAATCTTTGCTGATCGCAGCACCGATCTCGCTTACTTTGGCATGCAGTTCTTCTTCGGAAATCAGTACACGCTCAATGTCATTCATCATACTCATGATCCGTTCTCCTATCATCCATTATATTATTTCGGCAGATACGATCAGATAACGCACGGTATCCTCGCTAACCGCCACCCGTGAAGAAATCCCAAGACCTTCTACCGCGATAACGCCTTTTTCGTCCGCAAGGACAAACAGGTTTTCCCGCAGTTCAACCGGGACTTTTTCTTCATTCATCCATTTTTTTACCGTCTTGGTAACCTTCCGCCCGGCAATGGAGATCCGATCTGACGGCATACGGCCGCGACAAATCAGCTTCCCTTCTATTTTATCATAGTCCAGACAGAATAAATATAAGTTTTTATGAACATTTTGAATCGGTTTTGTGTCAGTAACCGCAAAATTCCATTCCCGGCCGCTCGGCATCAAAAACGATTGTATCGGTTCCTTCTCCGATAACCCCAATGTCGGAAAATCTCCGCCGGATACCCTCTGCTGCAGATACAGCTTTCCGCTCCGCAGCAAACAGGTTTCTCCCCCCGGCAAAGACACTGCACCGTAACGCTTATCTTCCTTGGGGTCACGGTTTCTTTCACATAATTCCAGCATACGCTGCAGCATCAATCGGTCTGACACAATCCCCTGCTGTGCAAGATACTGTACCAAAACGCGCTTCTGCAGCGCCGGATGCAGCATATTTATCGCTGATGCGGATAATCCGCCACCGATTTTACAATTTGTATAGGCTTTTTCCGCTTCACACGCAAGATAATCCTCATCTTCCGCAAAAGCGTGTGCGGCTTCTCCCAGATGACGTTCGACAGCCTCATTGACGAAAGACAGTGCCGGCATCACCCGATTCCGGATCAGATTACGTGCATAATCATTTTCCAGATTGCTCGAATCCACAATGTACGTAAGCCCATTTTCTTTGCAATAAGCCTCCACCTGCATACGGGATATTCCAAGCAGCGGTCGAATGATCTTAACACCGTTTTCATCCGTCCGCACCGAAGGGATACCGGAAAGACCTTTTAAACCGCTTCCTCTTGCCAGGCGAAACAGCACCGTTTCCGCCTGATCCGATAAAGTATGTGCCGTGGCCACAACAGCCCCGTGTTTTTGTGCTTCTTTCGCAAAAATGCGATAGCGGATTTCCCGCCCCGCAAGCTCCAATCCGATTCTTTCAGACTGTGCCAGCGCAGAAACTTCGGCACGGTGTACCGTACACGGGATCGAGAGTTTTTCGCAAAACGCTTTTACAAACCGCTCATCCCGCATACTTTCCTCACCGCGTAACTGATGGTTGATGTGTACCGCAAACACCTTTGCACCGTATGTGTGCAGCAGATGGGTCAGCATCACCGAATCCGCACCGCCGGATAAACCGACCACCACCGGCTCACCTTTTTCAAGCAGCCGATGCAGCTTAATATCCTGCGTAATCGTCTTCATTTCTTTCAAGCTCCGAATCCGCAAAACTGGTACGCTCACCGCACCAGATCAGATCCGCATCCGCCGTTGCACCGTGACGGTTTTTTGCAACAATGCACTGTGCCAGATTCGGCATCTTACATTCCTTGTCGTAATAACCTTCGCGGTATAACAGCATAACGATATCGGCGTCCTGCTCGATGGAACCCGACTCACGAAGGTCGGATAACATCGGACGGTGTCCCTGACGACCCTCGGTCGCACGGGACAGCTGCGACAGCAGAATGACCGGAACATCCAGCTCTTTCGCTAAAATCTTTAAGCTACGGGTGATCTGCGAGATCTCCTGAACTCGGTTGTCGGTAGCTCTGCCGCCGGAGGACATTAACTGTAAGTAGTCGATAACGACCAGACCCAGATTCGGCACGCGGCGCAGTTTAGCCTTCATCTGCTGTGCGGTGATATCCGCCGTATCATCCAGATAAATGCTCTGCTGACTCAGATGATCCGCAGCCTCACATAAGGTCACCCATTCCTGCGCATTCAAATCACCGCTTCTGAACTTGTCGTTGCGGATGCCTGAAAGCGAGGATAAAATACGTGCTGTAATCTGTTCTACCGACATCTCAAGGTTGAACATAACAACATCTTTTTTACTGCGCAGCGCAACATTGGTCGCAATGTTGGTCGCAAAAGAGGATTTACCCATACCCGGACGTCCCGCAACCAGCACAAGGTCACTCTTGTGCAGACCGCCGATGATCGCATCAACGGTGCGGAAGCCGGTGGAGTATCCCGCCTGATCGCCCGGATCGGCGGAGGTCAGTTTCATTAACTTGTCGTAATAACTTGCAACGGCATCACGCATACTGACCAAAGACGCATTGTCTCTGCCGCGGCGGATATCGTATAACTTCTGCTCCGCATCGTCGAGCAACGCGATCGCTTCACTGTCAGCCTGTGCGGTCTCCTCGAGCAGCTCGTTGGAGAAGCGCATCAATCTTCTTAAATAGTACTTGTCCTGTACGATACGCGCATAATTTTCAATGTTTGCGGTAGACGGGACCAATGTCAGCAGCTGATTGATGTAGGTGTTGGCATCTTCGCGGGTCTCAAACACACCGCTGCGGAAAATCTCATCCGCAAAGGTAATGTTATCGATGACCGTACCCGTGCTGTACATATTCATCAAGCAGGAGAACATCTCCTGATGCAGCGACAGGTGGAACATCTCCGCAGAAGATAGCAGCGGTAAAACTTCGGTAAACGCTTCCGGCTCAAGGATCAAACCGCCGAGCACCGATTTTTCCGCATCGAGGTTATTCGGTAAATTGGTCAGCTCCGGCATGGCGGGCTCCCCTTTCTTAAGAATCTTACTCTACGACTTCTACGGTAACGGTAGCGCTGACACCGGTGTGTAATTTAACCTCACAGGTGTAGGTGCCGAATGCCTTGATATCGGTCTTTAAGCTAACTTTCTTCTTGTTGATCTCTTTGCCGCAAGCAGCGGTGATAGCAGCTGCAACCTCTTTGGAAGTGATGCTGCCGAACAGTTTGCCGCCTGCACCGGCTTTTGCATGTAACTGTACTTTTTTGCCGTCGATCAGTTTAGCGATCTCTTTTGCATTGTCCAGTTCTACCTGCGCGTGATACTGTTTTGCATCTTCCTGGGTCTTGCGGTCGTTTTTGTTCTGTGCATTTGCTTCCACTGCCTGTTTTTTGGTCAGCAGATGTCTTGCAAAGCCGTCTTTTACATTGATCTGGTCACCTTTTTTACCGGTGCCTTTTACGTCCTGTAATAAAATGATTTCCATGTTAATTCCTTTCCGTCAAAACAGATTACTGATAGATCTCATCGATGTATCCGATCAAGTCCTGTTTTGCCTTTGCCAAAGTAGTATTTTTGATCTGTGCGGCTGCCATAGTATGGTGTCCGCCGCCGCCGGCTTTCTCCATTAAAACCTGCACATTCAATACACCCATCGAACGTGCGGAGATATTTACAACATCGCCGGTCTCGAACAGTACGAATGCCGCATCAACATCAGTGATGTTGAGCAGTTCATCCGCCGCCTGCGCGCAGACCACGCGAAGGTCATCCGTGGTAAAATCGCAGATCGCAATCGCACATCTGCGGTGTAAGATTGCTGAAGCAACGATCTTGGTGCGGCTCTGATACGCATTCATGGTGGTTGCAAACAGCTTTCTGACCGCAACGGTATCCGCACCGCTCTTTCTTAAAAATGCCGCAGCTTCAAAGGTACGCACACCGGTACGCAGAATGAAGTTCTTGGTATCCAGCGTAATACCCGCTAGCAGCGATTCCGCCTGAATGCCGTTTAACTTGCACCCGCGGATATACGGGATCAGCTCGGTCACCATCTCCGATGCGGAGGAAGAGAACGGCTCATGATAGAATACCGCCGCATTCTCTATGTAGTTGACCGATTTTCTGTGATGGTCAATGACCACCACGCTCTTGCAGCGTTTGTATACAGTCTCACTCTCGACCAACATCTGTGCATGTGTGTCTACGATGATCAGCAGCGTCTTATCCTTCACATAGCTGGTCGCCTGATCCGGCGTCAAAAAAGCCCCCTGCATACCGCCGTTTTCCAACAGACGATCCACGACATCCTGTGCCAGACAACGCTGATAGTCCAGAATGATATACGCGTCCTTGCCCAAAGAACGGCAGATCTGTAAAACACCGACCGCAGCACCAACAGCATCCAGATCCGCAAACTTATGTCCCATAACCAAAACATTCTCGCTTTGCTGAATCAGCTCGGTCAATGCATTGGCAACGATACGGGTCTTGACCTTGGTGTGTTTCTCCAGACCGGTGGAAGCACCGCCGAAGAACTCATAACCGCCATCCGCTTTTAATGCAACCTGATCACCGCCGCGTCCGAGCGCCATGTCGAGTGCCTGTCTTGCATCCTCCTGCGCCTGCTGCAGCGATTCGTTCATCTTACCGATACCGATCGAGATCGTCAGCGGCACCGTATTTGCCGGTGCTAATGTTTTTACGCTGTCTAAGATCGGGAAACGCTCCCGTTTTAAACGGTCGATATAACGTTTCTCCGCAATAAGCATATAGCGGTCCTCATGCAGCCGCTGAATGAATGCATTGCAGCTGTCCGCAAAATTCTGAATGGTTTTCTGCAGTTCGCTGACCATTGCAATACGCTCACGGTCATTTAAGTTACGCACACATTCGTCGTAACTGTCCACCATCAGCGTCATGACCATCGGACAGGATGCCACATACTCCAGCGCGATTTTCTGCAGCTCGGTGACATTCAAAAGCCATAACATTCTGCAGCGCGGTTTGCCTTCCTCAGCCGGAAGGTCCATCAGATACGCTCTGTAGTACTTGCCGTGACATTCAACGATCTTGCCGGATTCCGCTTCTATCTTCGCAAGCGGTACATCCAACTCGCCGGAAAGCGGTTTTAAGAAGATATCATGACCGTCCAACGTTTCTTTACGGAATGTCTCGTTGTACCAGATGATCTCCTCTTTTTCATTGATGATCAGGGCAGGCATCGGGAATCGGATCAGATGACCGGCGCGCTTTTCCATCTCTTTATCGGCCTGACGTACCGAACGATAGATATCCTGCTGCATATCCAACAGGCGATAGGTACAGTAACCGATCAAAAACAGTACGATCGGGAGCAGAAAATACGCCAGACGTTCCCTGTAAAAATAGAGCAGGACCGTTTGTGCAACGGTAATGATCATCAACAGGACATAAGCAGGCCGTATCATCCACAGATCGCGTGTACGCTGTACCCTTTTCTTACGCTTCTTCATTCCCTCAACCTTCCTTTGTGATTCTTACATACATTAGATTTCCATGATGATCGGTAAGATCATCGGTGCGCGTCTGGTCTGCTTGAAGATATATGCAGACAGCTCATCTCTGACACGCAGCTTGATGGTAGACCAATCGGTCTTGTTGGTCGCCAGGCAGTTTTCCAATACGGTTCTGACGATGGAACGCGCCTCATCGATCAGTTCCTCTGCCTCTCTGACATAGACAAAGCCGCGGGACACGATATCCGGACCGGATATGATCAAACCGCTTAAGCTTTCGATGGTAACGACCACAATGATCAGGCCGTCCTGTGCCAAGTGACGTCTGTCGCGCAGCACGATGGAGCCGACATCGCCGACACCCAGACCGTCTACCAACACTCTGCCCGCATCGACGGTAGATACACAGCGCAGTTCATTGTCATTGAGCTCGATCACATCGCCGATCTCGCCCAGATAGATATTCTCATCCGGCATGCCAAGCGCAGAAGCGATCTTTGCGTGCGCACGCAGATGCTTGTATTCACCGTGAATCGGAATAAAATACTTCGGTTTTACCAGAGAGTGTACCGTTCTCAGCTCATCCTGGCAGGCATGACCGGATACGTGTACCTCGTACATGCTCTCATAAATAACCTCTGCACCCAGACGCAGCAGGTCGTTGACAACACGGCTTACATGTTTCTCGTTGCCCGGAATCGGGGTAGCCGAGATGATGATAAAGTCTTCCTTGGTGATTTCTACCTTGCGGTGATCACCGGTAGCCATACGGGATAATGCCGCCATCGGCTCGCCCTGGCTGCCGGTAGTGATCAAAACGATCTCCTCGTTGTCATAACGTCTCATCTCATCCAGCGAGATCAGTAAGCCTTCCTCCGCTTTCAGATAGCCAAGCTCGAGTGCAACCTCGACCGCAGATTCCATACTTCTGCCGGAAACAGCAACTTTTCTGCCGAATTCCGCAGCACAGTCGATGATCTGCTGGATACGGTGTACGTTGGATGCGAAGGTAGCAATGATGATACGTCTGCCCATCGCATCACGGAATAAGCTTCTGAATGCCTGACCGACCTTACGCTCGGTCATGGTAGCACCCGCACGCTCTGCGTTGGTGGAATCGGCCAGTAATGCCAATACACCTTCTTCGCCAAGCTGTGCCAGTCTGCCCAGATCGATCATCTTGCCTTCGATCGGCGTATAGTCGATCTTAAAGTCACCGGTGTGTACGACCGTACCTGCCGGGCTGAAGATCGCAATAGCCACCGCATCCGGGATGGAGTGGTTCACATGAATGAATTCCACATCAAACGGACCGACCGTCATTCTGTCGCCGTCCTGCATCACATAAATTTTTGCAGAATTCAGCAAGCCGTGCTCACGCAGTTTGCCTTCTACCAAAGCGACGGTCAAACGGGTCGCATAAATCGGCACATCGATCCGCTTTAATAAATACGGGATCGCACCGATATGGTCCTCATGTCCATGGGTCACAAACATACCGCGGATCTTGCTTGCATTGCGCTCCAGATAGGTGAAATCCGGGATGACCATATCAACGCCCGGCATATCACTGTCCGGGAATTTCAAACCGCAGTCCACCAAAATGATCTCATCGTCATATTCATATACCGTCAGGTTCTTTCCGATCTCATTCAAGCCGCCCAACGGGATGATTTTTAAGGTTGGAATGTTTTCTTCCGGATCCTCGTTATTTAAGTTTACGGATTCGGTACTTAATTTCGCATAATTGCGTTCAAAATTCAAAGTGGTAATATCTTCTCGATTGTTCCAGTTATTTTTCGTTCTCTGCACTGACAATTCACCCACAAATCTTTCCGATCGCTGCCGGTAATTCCGTGTGTTCCGTTCTAATATCCTCACACCTGCGGCAGGGATCTCTCACGAACTTATCTTTCCGGTTTTTTGACTGCCGCACGAATCGCACGCAGTTCTTCTTTGCTTAACTGTCTGACCTCGCCCGGTTTGAGCATGCCCAGACGCAGCGGTCCGATCGCGGTTCTTTTTAATCTTGCGACCTCTAAGCCGACCGCCTCACACATTTTTCTGACCTGACGGTTTCTACCCTCACGGATAACAACTTCCATGACAACACGGCCTTCCTCTTTGGTTAAGATTCTGACCTCTGCCGGAGCAGTCTTTCTACCGTCGATGTAAACACCTGCAGACAGCTCTGCAGCGATCTCATCGGTAACGTCCTGACGAACGGTTACACGGTAGATCTTGGATACATGACGGCTCGGATGCATCATATCATTCGCAAACGTACCGTCGCTGGTGAATAATAACAGACCTTCGGAGTTAACGTCCAGTCTGCCGATCGGATAAACACGGGTCTCCAGATCCGGCAGCAGATCCATAACACAGCGTCTGCCTTTCTCGTCCGAAGTGGTGGTGATGTATCCGCGCGGTTTATACATCATTAAGTATAACTGCTCTTTCTTGCGGTCATACCAGATGCGTTCATCGTTAACGGTGATAACATCGCGGTTCGGATCGACCTTCTGACCGATCAGCGCCGGATGACCGTTTACTTTAACTTTACGCGCTGCGATCAGCTCCTCCGCTTTTCTGCGGGAGCAGTAGCCGCTCTGCGCAATGACTTTCTGAATTCTATCCTGCATATATTTTTACCTTTCTTTTGATCGTATTGCGTCTTGGTAAAGACTCTCATTTTCTGCCAATATCAATTGCGTGGCGATTAGCTCTCCCTCATAGTAGTAGCATATCTCGCCAAGCAGCGCCCCGGCATAGACCGGAGCAAAATAAAACGGCCGCATTCGGATTTCCTGTGTCACCTTCTCTGCCTGCTTTGCATCCAGACAGACGCAAACTTCACCAAACAGATATGCATCGACCGTGTCTGCCTCTCCGCCGACCACCGCCGCAGAAAATCTCTCCTGCTTCGGTGATAAAACAGTTTGCTCTACCGTATCAAATCCGGCATCCAACAGCTTTTTATGGTCGTTCCAGTCATCCGGTGCCGATAGGGTCACACAAACCAACGTGACACCGTCCCGCTCAGCCGCAGAAACCAGACAACGACCGGATTTTTTGGTAAATCCTGTCTTGACACCGATACATCCGTCATACTCCGACAACAGCCGGTTATGATTGCTGTAGTGCCGCACCTGCCCCGAAACGGTTACCGCCATCTTCTTTGCACCGCAGATTTCCCGAAATAACGGATCTTTCAATGCGGCTGCCGTCAGCAGCGCCATATCATAGGCGGTGGAATAATGCCGGTCATCCGGCAAACCCGACGGATTTGCAAAATGCGACTGCGTCATTTTGAGCTTTGCAGCCTGCTCATTCATCAGCATGACAAAATTCTCGATGCTTCCGCCGATCCTTACGGCAGCGGCATTTGCCGCATCGTTTCCGCTTGCAAGCAGCATACCGCAAGCAAGTGCATATAGCGTTACGGTATCACCTTCCGTCAGCCCCATCGAAGTACCTTCCACCCGGATCGTATCCCGATCCACCGTGAACTCCTCGTATAGGTCCGGCTGCTGCAGCGTCAGATACGCTGTCATGATCTTGGTCGTGCTTGCCATCGGCAAACAGACCGATTCGTTTTTTGCGGCAGTTACCTGCCCCAAGGATGCTTCCATCACCAGATATGCCTTAGCGGAGATATCCGCACCGAACACCGCCTGCGATGGAAACAGCATAGAAAATAATGCGATCAACACAAGCAGCGGCATAAACCAAAACCGATAAGATAAACTTTTCATTCTCATACCACCTTATTTTAAGATGGTATCAGCCTATGCCGTTTATCAAACGTATATCACGCATTTACGCTTATTTCTGTTCTTCGCCGCCTTCGGAAGTTTTGTCTTTCTTGATCAGACCGCCGATCATATCAATGACTTCCGGGATCATGTTGACTGCCTTGTCGGCAGCAGAACTGTTTGCTGAGATCTGCAGCAATTTGACATCGGTGCCGTTTACCACCAAGAATGCCTGCGGAATGACCGAAATGCCTGCACCGCTGCCACCACCGAACAGATCCTTCTGCTGTTTGCCGAAATCCGAACCGCCGGAAGCAAAGCCGTAAGACAGTTTAGATACCGGGATGATGGTAACACCGGACGGGGTAGTGATCGGGTTTCCGATGATGGTGTCCACATCTACCATCTTCTTGATGTTTTCAAGCGTGGTGGACATTAAACCTTCGATTGGATGTGCCATAGTATCTTCCTCCTATATCGTTATTCAATGATTATCGTTTGGTTGGCTGTTCGCTGCGCAGCATATCCCGTATCTTGATGAACAGGAAACGGAACACTGCGGCAAATACAGCATACAGTATGGTCCCAAGCTTTATCATGATACAAAAGCTGACCCGGTATTCCGTCTTTTCACTCAAAAAGTTCGGACGGATGATCACATGGCGCAGCTTTTTAAGCTGCTTAAGCGAACGGAACATTCCGATAAAATATCCGACCGCCGCCTCGATCCTTCCGGTATTGATCGCGATCTGTGCGGCATCCTCACCGCCGACTGCGACTTTTAAGTCCAGCTTGACCAGATAAATATGCCGAAACAGATGGAAAATCGGCGAGGCAGATGCCTCTGCAAGTTCTCCCAACAATTCCAGGATCTCGGATACCGTCATCTTTGCCTTGGTTTTCTCATCCGCTTTCGATTCGGTTTCCTTCTTTGCTTCCTGTTTTTGCTGTTTGGCAAGTTTCTTGGCTTCTTTTTTCTCTTTCGCTTTCTGCCTTTGTGCCTCACTCTTTTCCTTTGCAGGGAAAAGCGGGATCTTCACAAACAGATAACGGACAAAAATGACGTTTTCCTCTCCGAGCTTTACCGATAAAACGATCGGCGACACCATGAGGATCACAAAGAACAGTAAGATACTGCCCCATATCACGTACCCTGTCATGTCGTCCACCCTTTCTTTATGAGAACAGTGTCATCTCCTGCTCCTCATTCGGTTCCTCGCTTTCACGGAAAACAAGCTGCTCGTATTCTTCCGGCAGCTGCGGCAGATCCGCTAACGTACGCAGCTGAAAACTGCGTAAAAACAATTCTGTCGTCTGATATAAGATCGGTCTGCCCGGAACATCCAGTCGACCGGCTTCTTCGATCAAGCCCTTTTCTGCCAGCGTATGGATCAGTCTGGAACTGTCCACACCACGGATGCTGTCTACATATCCGCGGGAGATCGGCTGCTTGTATGCAATGATGGAGAGCACCTCCATCGCCGAACGGGATAACGGCACCTGACGCGAAAGCTCAAGCGCTTGACTGATAACCGCCGCATAGATCGGTTTAGTCACCAATACCCAGCTGTCGCCCGACTGCATCAGACAAATACCGGAATCTTCTCCTTCATATCGCTTCTGTAACGATAACAACGCAAGCTCGATCTGCGCCTCATCCATCTGAGAAAGCTTTGCCAGAAAAGAAAGTTTGACCGGCTGTCCCTGTGCAAACAAGACCGCTTCCAGTAATGCATAGCTATTCATCGATTCACTCATGCTTCTTCCGATTCCTCTTGTGTTTTCTTTCGATTCTGGAATACCAGTACGGTATCCTCTTCTTCCAGCGCCACACGACCGCTGCGGATGAGTTCAAGCACCGCCAAAAAGGTCGCAATATTCGCACTGCGGTCATCCGGTACATAAATCTCCTTGTATGCGATCCGTCCGGATTGATACAGCTTGCGCAATACATATATGATCTTACTCTGTACACTGACCAGTCTCGCCGATACAAGCGGCACAAATGCTTCCTGCTTAACCGGGGCTTTAAGCGTCATCTTTCCGACCGCATCCGCAAAACATTCTGCCAGCAGGCTGCTCTCATGCACACAGCCGTAGCTGCGCTGCGATTCAAACTGCTGCATCGGATGCACAAAGGTCTTACCGTAAATATCACGCTCGGATAACTGTGCCGATAACGCCTGAAACATCTGATACATCTGTAAGCGATTTTCCAGTTCTTCTTTGAGCTGTTTGGCTTCTTCCTTGCGCGGCAGCAGCGAGACCGTTTTCATATAGATCAGATGTGCTGCCATCGCCAAAAACGCACCCGTTACCGGACGCTCCAGCGCACGCATTTCTTCCAAATAATCCAGATATTGCTCCAACAGCTCGGCTATGGCAATATCCTTGATATCAAGCTTATGTTTGCCGATCAGGAACAGTAACAGCTCCATCGGCCCTTCGAATACATCAAGCTTAAAGGTAAGCTGACGTTCCATTTATAAAACTCCCATCACTGCAGATGCGATCAGATCCACAAAATAGGTCGCATAGTAGATGCCTCTGTAAAGCCAGCCGGTAACGTGATTGATCGGACCGCTCAGCACACCGCTGTACATCAACACAAACAGCCCCAGGAAGATATAACGCTCGTATCTCTGCATGAAGTATGTGATCCTGTTGGGCAGAAAATACGATAATACGCGCGATCCGTCCAGCGGCGGGATCGGAATCAGATTGAACACCGCCAATCCCAGATTGATGTCCAGCATCAAAGAGAATGCAAACAAAAGCCAGGACACAAACTGCGTATCCGGCATTGCGTAATAGCAGACCTTGTAAAGCAGCATGCAGACAGCAGCCACCAAAACATTGGATACCGGGCCCGCAAGTGCGGTCAAAGCCATACCGCCTTTGACACCTGCTTTGGAGCCTCTGAAATTATACGGATTGACCGGGACCGGTTTTGCCCAACCGTAACCGGTCAAAAGCAATGCGGTGGTACCGATCAGATCAAAATGCTTGAGCGGATTGAGATCCAGTCTGCCCTGCGATTTTGCGGTATAGTCACCAAGCCAATAAGCAACCAGACCGTGCGCATACTCATGGATCGGAAGTGCGGTGAAAACCACGATCAGACGAATGAAAACACGAAAAATAAAATCCTGCATCTTATCCTCTTTTCAATTACCTATAACCGTAAAAATGATGTCTCTTATCGATAGACATACTACCTGATTATTATATTATACCGCCTTTCGATGCAAATTACAAGTCCATTTTTCTTAAAGATGCTCCCCAAATGCAAATTTAGACCGTTTTTTCTCTTGACAAACCAAAATGAATGTATTATAATATATTAGCTGTCATGAAAAACCGTTTCGGGGCGTAGCTCAGTTTGGTAGAGTGCCTGGTTTGGGACCAGGATGCCGCAGGTTCGAGTCCTGTCACCCCGACCATAATCAGCAATAGTCGTTGATGCAAAGAAAAGCCCCTAAAACCAGGGGCTTTTCTTTGTTTTTATATCAATATATTTCCACGACTTTGGAATCAGGACCATATCCCCGCTTTGTCAAAACATTCTACCGTTTTTCTACAGCGGTTATATTGAAAAATATCGCATATTCATGGTATACTGTATACATGACAGGGAGGTGCCAACACATGAACGATTATGCCTTTGGAAATAAGATACTGGAGTTAAGAACGCAGCGGAATCTCTCCCAAACCGCATTGGCAGACTTGGTCGGCGTGACCAACAAGGCTGTTTCAAAATGGGAAACAGGAAAATCGAAACCGACGACCAATGTGATCCGAAAACTGGCAGCACTTTTCAAAATGGATGTGAATGAACTTCTGGCCATCAGAGATGAGGAAAGAAACATGGAAATTTCAAAAATCGTCATAACCGGCGGTCCTTGTGCCGGAAAATCCACGGCCATGAGCCGGATACAAAACGCATTCACGCAGATGGGATATACTGTCCTGTTTGTTCCCGAAACCGCAACCGAACTGATCACCGGCGGCGTTGCACCGTGGACCTGCGGTACAAATGCAGATTATCAGAAGTGCCAGTTAAAGCTGCAGATCGAAAAGGAAACGATTTTCGAACAGGCTGCCCGCACCATGACAGCAGACAAAGTCCTCATCGTTTGTGACCGCGGCACTCTGGACAACAAGGCCTATATGGATGATATCGAATTTGCGGAAATATTGCGGTCTATCGGCTCCAATGAAGTGGAGCTGCGAGATAACTACGATGCGGTATTCCATCTGGTAACTGCCGCCAAAGGCGCAGAAGAGTTCTATACCACCGCAAATAACTCTGCCAGAACCGAAACCGCCGATGAAGCGGCTGTACTCGATGATAAACTGATTTCAGCCTGGACCGGTCATCCACACCTGCGTGTGATCGATAATACCTCGTCCTTTGAAGATAAGATGAAAAAACTGATCGCTGAGATCGCATCTTTCTTGGGAGAACCCGAGCCGTATGAAATCGAACGGAAATATTTGATCGAATATCCGGACATCAAATGGCTTGAGAGCAATCCTTCCTGCCAGCGCGTCGAGATCATCCAAACGTATCTGAACAGTACTTCCGATGAAGAGATCCGCGTTCGCCAACGCGGCATTGACGGGAATTATATCTATTTTCAGACCATTAAGCGAAAAGTATCCGATGTCAAGCGCATAGAGATCGAACGTCGCTTATCACAAGCGGAATACTTGAAACTTTTGATGGAGGCCGATACAAACAAGAGACAAATCCGCAAAACAAGATATTGCCTTACATATGAGAACCAATATTTTGAAATAGACGTGTATCCGTTTTGGAATGATAAGGCTGTTGCCGAGATCGAGTTAAGCGACGAAAATGTCGAGATCGTTTTTCCGAAACAGATAAAAGTTATAAAAGAAGTCACCGATGATGATTCTTTCAAAAATGCATCGCTGGCAAAAATCTGACATAAGGAGAATGCGCTATGGCCTTAAATACCAAAAGGATATGTATAACCGCAATGGGAATCGCACTGTTTGTTGTTCTGTCATTATGCTTGCAGGTCCCTGTGTTTGAAAATTACTACCTTTGTCTCGGTTATGTTGTAATGACGGTATTTTGCTATTACTACGGTCCTTTCAGCGGTGCAGCCGTAGGTTCCTTGGGTGTGGTACTGTATTGCTTATTAACAAGCGGTTTACGGGGTATGCCCGGATGGGCACTCGGAAATCTTGTGATCGGTATCGGCGTAGGAGCGGTTTGTAAACTCACAGACAAGATGCGGCAGCGCCTGCTCCGACACCTGCTGATCGGATTATCCGTTGTATTGTGCGTCGGAGTGGCTATGTTGGGTGTCAAATCCTTCGTGGAATGCATTCTGTACACTCAACCGATGCTTTTGCGTATGGCAAAGAATGTATATGCGTTTATCGCCGATACGGTTGTCATGATCGCAAGCTTGCCCATATGTGTGGGTTTGAAGGAGATCACCAACAAATCCGCTGCAATCAAATAAATAAAGCCGTAACCTTGTCTCAAGGTTACGGCTTTTTACTTCTCTTAAACCGGTTATGCCATGGTTTCCAGCATATCCAACGTCACATGATAGCGGGTCGGTTTTCCCTGTACAAACAGCAGCGCTTCTTCATAAATGTACTCTGCCATTCTCCACCATTCATCCCGTCTGCTTCCCGCGATATGCGGCGTTAAAAATACATTCTCCATCTGATAGAACGGGCTGTCTGCCGCCGGCGGTTCCGGATAAGTTACATCCAAAATCGCACAGCAATGACTCTTTTCTTTCAGTGCCCGTACCAGATCCGCTTCCACGACCTGTGCGCCTCTGCCGGTATTGATAAAAGTAGCATTGTCGTGCATCAAAGAAAACAGATCGTAATTCAGCATATTCTGCGTCCGCTCATTGTTTGCAAGATGGTTGGAAATAACCTCGCATTCAGAGAAAATCTCCTCTAATGTGGTCAGTCTGACGCCGAGTTTTGACGCTTTTTCCTCTGAACAGAACGGATCGTATGCCAACACCTCCAGACGATGGTTCTTTAAGAACTCACAAACCAGCGAACCGATCATTCCGACACCCAGAATACCGACCTTGCATCCGAAGTTGCCGCGGTTTCTTTCGGTGTATTCGTCTGCTTTTTCGCGCAGATCCGCACTCTTTGAGCAATAATAGGATGCCATCGGATAACCCTTATTGGCAAGCAGGATCAGCGCTAAGGTCATTTCCGCAACCGGAACCGCATTTGCTGCCCATGCACTGAACACAGCAACACCGCAATTCAAAAACGGTCTGGCAAATGTCTGTACCGTGCCTGCTGCATACAATACCGCTTTCAGTTTCGGAAAGTATGCTTTGATCTCATCCTCGGTAAAAACAGGCATAGACCAGGTGGAGAAGATATATTCCACTTCAGAAAATGCAGCCGGATCTGCCAAAACATCGGCTTTCCGATATACTTCGGAATCAAGTGCTCCGATGTTATCGCAAATGTTCTTTTTGGTGTCCGCATGATAAACAAGATTTAAGGTTTCTTTCTTCTCTGCCAAAAAACAACATTTCATATTCATTCCCCCTTTTCCGGGTGATCTCCCGGAACTCCAACTTTATTTTATCATATTCCATTAAATTGTCAATCCGTTAATATCAAATATCTTTTGCAAATTTGCTTGATTTTCCCTCACGGATATGCTACCATGGAATCAAAACATAATCCTCCCGGAGGTGTCGTTATGAATGCAAGAGAACGCGTACGTGCTGTATTGGAACATCGCATTCCTGACCGTGTCCCAAACGGACTTGGCGGCTGTGAGACTGCCGGAATGCATCTGGTTACCTATGACCGTCTGCAAGAAATATTAGGCTGTACCCCCGAACTGCCTCGACTGGATACGTTTATGACCAACGCAGTATTCGAAGAACCCGTCATTCGTGCCATGGACGGCGATATCATTCTTCTGGATTCTCCGAGAATGTGCCAAAGCCGTCTGCGCGGCAACAACTGCGACGGATGGAAAGAACAACACCTCTTCGGTAAAAAATTCTTAGTCTCCGACAAAGAAATCTTTCTACTGCAAAAAGACGGCACCACCGTTTGGCAGACCTGGGGCAATGCAGTCTGCCCAAAAGGCGGATTTTACTTTGACCATACCCAACCAACCGATCTGATGGCAGAACTTGAGATCTCGGATCCCGATGCATATCGCCCCGACCCGGAAATCCCCGAACCGCTTTTGCGCCACTTGGAAGAACAGGCAAAACGCCTGTACGAAGAAACCGATCTGTCCATCTGTTTGGGAGAAACCATTCATGATCTGCAGGTCTCACCCGGCGGTATGATCAACACCATGCTTTTGATGGTCGAAGAACCGCAGATCATGCACGCATTTCTGGAAAAGAGCGTAGAAACCGGCTTGAAACAACTCAAACAGTTAGATCAGGCTGTCGGCAAATATGTCGATATTCTTTCCATAGCGCATGATTTCGGTGATAACCGCGGTGTCACTGTCGGTGATGCGCTCTGGCGTGAGATCTATCTGCCGCATTACAAAAAATTCTTCGGCGGTTGGAAATCCATCACCGGCATGAAGATCAATCTGCACTCCTGCGGTGCGGTATCCTCCATTTTGGATGACCTGATCGATTGCGGCATGGATATCTTCAATCCTGTTCAAACCTCCGCAGAGAATATGTCCGCCGATTCGCTTAAAGAACGGTTTGGCAACCGTCTGATTTTCTGGGGCGGTGCGTACGATGCACAGCTGTTGCCTGCCGCCATGACCTACGAAGAAGTGTACCGCGCAGTATACCAAAACATCAAGATATTGGGCGTTGGCGGAAACTTTATCTTCTCCGGTGTACATAATCTGCCGGCCGATATGCCAAAGCATCATATCAAAGCAATGATGGATGCTTACTTTGACGCACGTTCTTACGAATAAAAACAAGGTGCCGGTATTGTCCGGTTATTTTGGAACAATCATCCTTCCGATAAACCGAAAAAGAACTTTTAAGGGGATTCATTATGGAAAAACCAAGCGATCGCTATTTGACCCTCATGGGACAAGGCAGCAAAAAAATCGTACATCAGGAGTGGTGGTCCAATCCGGATGCCGAAACCTATATGACCGGTATCGACTATTACGAGCGTCCGCGTGATTGCCGCATCCGTATGGCAGAGCTGTATCCGATGCTGGAACTGCCGATCCCGGAAAGCAATGCACCGATCCCGAGACCGACACTCGGCAAAGGCGGACAAAGTTCCAACGCGGAAAGACATACCGTGCGCTGGGGTGACAGCGAAACCGCAACCTTCGAACACGGTGAAAAATATTTCAAAACCGTTGAAGACGTCTTTAACTTCCACCCGCTGCAGCACGCAGACTTTACGGATTGGAAATTTGTCGTCGAAGCAAAAGACTACTCCGATGAACAGAAACTCTACGAATCCTTCCGCAAAGACTTCCCTGCAGAATGGGGCGATAAAGCTCCGCAATATTCGACCGCTGCCTGTGGATTCTATAACACGATGATCATGTGGCCGATGCTGACCTTTGGCTGGGAAATGTTCCTTGCCACCTGCCTTGATGACGAATTTGAGCCGGTCATGGAGGAGTTTGCGGAGATCAACCGCCGCGTATTCCGTTCCTTTGCGAGACTGCCGGTCAATTTCTGTTCCTGCCATGACGATATTGCCATGACAAACGGTGCCATCTGCTCGCCGGAATGGATGAACAAGTATATTTTCCCGCGTTACGAAGAATACTGGGGCATGCTCCGCGAAAAAGGCATCCGTCCGTATTCCGTCGCAGACGGTAAAGCGGATGTATTCATCGACGATCTGATGCGCTGCGGCTCGACCGGTCTGATCACAGAGCCGTACTGCGATTTTAAGGCAATGGCGAAGAAATACCCGAATATGGTCCTTGCGGGCGAAGGCGACAACCGCATCCTCACCTACGGTACCAAGGATGATATCCGTAAGATGGTAGAGCGCATGGTAGAAACCGGAAAAATGTGCGGCGGCTACTTCATGTGCATCGGCAACCATATCCCGTGGAATGTCCCGGGTGAGAACATCAAATACTATCTTGATTATTCGGACAAACTGGCGTGGCGTTAAATCAAGACATGTAAATTCGTATAGGAGCCTGCTTTTCAAAAACAGCCTCCTATCTTTTTTCAGGGCATTTGTTCATCAAAAAACACTTGATTTTTATCCTGCGGATGTGGTAAGATATTGGTATATTATCCGGGTGTGGCGAAGTTTGGTATCGCGCTTGAATGGGGTTCAAGAGGCCGCAGGTTCGACTCCTGTCACTCGGACCAAAAAATA
>JBGUUN010000370.1:0-11450 GCA_045133555.1 Oscillospiraceae bacterium | reverse complement strand
AAAGATCTCACCCGCCGCGAACTGTATATCGTAGAGGGTGACTCTGCACTCGGTTCGGTCAAACTTGGACGTGATGCGGAATTCCAGGCGGTTATTCCTGTCCGCGGTAAGATCTTAAACTGTCTGAAAGCGGAATTCAATAAGATCTTCAACAACGAGATCATCACCGATCTGATGAAAATCTTAGGCTGCGGTGTCGAGGTCACCACCAAAGCAAACAAAGAGCTCTCTACCTTCGATCTGTCCGCACTGCGTTGGAACAAGGTCATCATCTGCACCGACGCCGATGTAGACGGCTACCATATCCGCACACAGATCTTAGCAATGCTCTATCGTCTTGCACCGACTCTCATCAAAGAAGGATTTGTCTATATTGCGGAATCGCCGCTGTTTGAGATCGAATCCAAAGGAAAGACCTATTTTGCTTACACCGAAAAGGAAAAACAGGAGATCTTAGAAAAGATCGGTAAATCCAAATTTACCATCCAGCGCTCCAAAGGTTTGGGTGA
The DNA here is from genome assembly GCA_045133555.1 of Oscillospiraceae bacterium. Lineage (GTDB taxonomy): Bacteria > Bacillota > Clostridia > Oscillospirales > Ruminococcaceae > JAHHTP01. Next base: position 10,941 of record JBGUUN010000370.1, on the reverse strand, counting down.
AAACCAACCGGAAATGATGTGGATGACCACCATGAATCCGCAGACCCGCCGTTTGATCCGTGTATCCTGGGAAGATGCCAAACGCACCTTTGAGATGTTTGATATGCTGCTCGGCGACAACCTGCAGGGCAGAAAAGACTACATTGCACAAAACGGTCAGGATTATCTCGAACTGGCCGATATTTCGTAAGGAGTCCGTCACATGGCAAAAAAAGAAAAGGAAATCAAGACCCGCAAAACAGATTATGACGCATACATTGCCGGTGCCGGTACGGTATTCGAACAGCCGATCACCGAAACCTTAGAGCAAAACTATATGCCGTATGCGATGAGCGTCATCATCTCCCGTGCTTTGCCGGAAATCGACGGCTTCAAGCCATCCCACCGAAAGCTGCTATATACCATGTATAAAATGGGACTGCTGACCGGTGCGAGAACCAAATCCGCAAATATCGTCGGTCAGACCATGCGCTTAAACCCGCACGGTGACGGTGCGATCTATGAAACGATGGTTCGTCTTGCAGCCGGAAACGAAGCGCTACTGCATCCGTATGTCGACAGTAAAGGTAACTTCGGTAAAGCATATTCCCGTGATATGGCATATGCGGCTTCCCGTTATACTGAGGCAAAGCTTTCCAAAATCTGCAACGAACTCTTCTCGGACATCGACAAGAACACCGTAGATATGGTTCCGAACTACGATAACTCCACCACCGAACCGGCATTGCTGCCGACCACCTATCCGGCAATTCTTGTCAATTCCAACGTCGGTATCGCGGTATCGATGGCAAGCAACATCTGCCCGTTCAACTTAAAAGAGATCTGCCAGACCACCATCGAGCTGCTTAAAAATCCGGCACATGATATCACCCTGACCTTACAGGGACCGGATTTCCCGGGCGGCGGCATCATTCTCTATGACAAAGAGGAATTCGAAAAGATCATCCGTACCGGACGCGGCAGTATCAAAGTACGTTCCCGTTACAACTACGATAAAGCCAACAACTGTATCGAGATCACCCAAATCCCGCCGACCACCACCGTTGAAGCGATCATCGATAAAGCGATCGAACTGGTAAAACAGGGTAAGATCAAAGAGATCGCTGACATCCGTGACGAGACCGACCTTTCCGGCTTAAAACTGACCTTTGACTTAAAGCGCGGTGCAGACCCGGAAAAACTGATGCAGGTCCTGTACCGTATGACTCCGCTGCAGGATTCCTTCTCCTGTAACTTCAACATTCTGATCGACGGTTATCCGAAGGTCATGGGCATCCGCGAGATCTTAAACGAATGGATCATTTTCCGTACCGGCTGTGTTCGCCGCAGAGTCAGCTATGAGCTCAAACAGAAAGAAGAAAAACTGCATCTGCTGCTCGGTTTGAAAAAGATCCTGCTCGATATCGATAAGGCGGTGCGTATCGTCCGCGAAACCGAAGAAGAAAAAGATGTCGTTCCGAACTTGATGATCGGATTCGGTATTGATGAAATCCAGGCAGAATATGTTGCAGAGATCAAGCTACGTCACTTGAACCGCGAATACATTGTAAACCGCATCGGCGAAATCGAATCTCTCGAGGCTGCAATTGCCGACCTGAAAGAAACCCTGCAAAAAGACAGCAAAGTCCGTGCCATCATTACCGCAGACTTAAAACGTGTTATCAAAGACCATTCCCAGCCGCGTAAGAGCATCTTCTTATACGATATCGAAGAAGAAACCGCCAAACCCGAGGAGGACATTCCGGATTATCCGGTCAACCTGTTCCTCACCAAGGAAGGCTACTTCAAAAAAATCACACCGCAATCGCTGCGCATGAGTTCCAATCAGAAGCTCAAAGAGGGCGATTCCATCGTGATGCATCTCGAACTGACCAACAGCGTTTCACTGTTGGTATTCACCGACAAAGCACAGGTTTACAAGACCCGTGCCTGTGATTTTGAGGACACCAAAGCAAGCGTATTCGGTGATTATCTGCCTGCAAAACTCGGCTTTGATCCGGAGGAAAAGGTGATCGGCATGATCGCTACCCGTGACTATTCCGGCCATGTTGTATTCTTCTATGAAGGCGGCAAAGCAGCAAAAATCCCGCTCATCAGCTACGAAACCAAAACCAACCGTAAAAAGCTGACCGGCGCCTACTGCGCAAAATTCCCGCTGCTTGAAATGTTTGATACCAACCTCGGTGCACAGTTCTTACTCAAATCCACCGACAACCGCTATCTGCTGCTCATGGCAGATCAGATCCCGGAAAAGGCAACCCGTGATTCTCAGGGGGTCAATGTCATGACCTTCCGCAAAAATAAAACCTTGCAGAGTGTCAAACGATATCAGGACGGCAGCTTTGTAAAACCGGAGCGCTACACTTCTCAGACCCTTCCGGCAGGCGGTGCGCTGCTTGCAACTGCCGACAAGCCGAATTTTGAGGACACACAGCTCACCCTTGGGGAATGAGCAGAAAGGAATTGACCATGAACCAGACCTTTCATCACGTTGAGCCGAAAAGCTTAACCGAAAATCCGTTTTCCATGTTAGACGATGCATGGATGCTTATCACCGCAGGCGACATGGAAAAACATAATACCATGACCGCAAGCTGGGGCGGTGTCGGCGTCATCTGGAACAAACCGGTTGCCACCATCTACGTCCGTCCGCAGCGTTACACCTATGAATTTACCGAGAAAAACGAATACTTTACCCTCTCGGTATTCGCAGAGGAATATCGCAAGACATTGACCTACTGCGGAAGAAATTCCGGCAGAGATGTTGACAAGGACAAAGAATGCGGCCTGACCCCGTTCCTTGCCAAAGATGATATCGCCGGTTCGGTCGCATACCAAGAAGCCCGCCTGGTTTTCGTCTGCAAAAAATTATACGCACAGGATCTTGTACCGGAGAGTTTTATCGACCCGACCTTAGCTGAGAAAAACTACCCGAGCAACGACTTCCACCGTATGTATATCGGCGAGATCGTAGCGGTTTTGGAAAAATAAGCATAATAAAAAACCGACTTGGAATTCCAAGTCGGTTTTGCTTTTTTATACGCCCTGATCGGCCTGCGGATAGACAAGTTTTTCGATCGGATAGTCCTGTAATACCGCAAGCAGCGGAAGAACATCCTTCTTTGCAGCCTCTAAATCGTGATCGAGGTAGTTACCGCATTCGATTTTTTTATTGCCCGGCAGCTCGCCCTCAAAATCCGCTACAAACTGCAGACTCTCACGGGTCAGACGGATTGCGGTTTCCGGCTCCATATCACGTACCAACAGGTAAAAACCGGTACGGCAGCCCATCGGGCCGACATATACCACCTGATCGCTCAGTGCAGAGTTTCTTGCATAAGTCGCAAACAGATGCTCAATGGTGTGTGCACTGCCGGTCGAGAGATAATATCCGCCGTTTGGGATCACCATTCTCACATCGTAAGTGGTGATATCGCCGTCCACACGGGAAGTATACATACCGATGCCCATCACATCGTGGTTTACAGCAAAGCTTTTGATTCGTTCCATCTTCTTTGTACTCCTTTAACTTTTTTATCATTATATCACATTTTGCAAAAATAAAAAAGACCCGCGGCAGGTTTTCCTGCCGCAGATCTTAAAAAATTCTTACGAATTATCTTTTCATAACGAATGCCAGTGCCAGCGGAGCTTTCTCGCAAGCTTCTTCGCACTCCGGCAGAGTTACTAAGATACCGTCCTCTTTGCACTCGAATTCGAGTTCTTTGTTTCCGTCTACCAGAGCAACAGAGCTCATCTTCTCCGGGAACGGGATGAATACCTGTTTCTCAAGTTTGGTATCATCGGATTCAACCAGCATGATCGCATAAACATTGCCGTTTTTCTGGGTGAATGCGAAATCGCCGGAACGATACGGCTCGATAACACGGGTACCGTAGATTGCATCGCCGTTTGCTTTCATCCAAGCGCCGAACTCACCTAAGATATCGATGACCGGCTGCGGCAGTCTGCCGTCCGGCTGCGGAGCGATGTTCAGTGCTAAGTTACCGCCTTTTGCAACGATCTCAACCAGGATCTTTAAGATCTCTCTTGCGCTCTTATACTGATCGCTGTAGGAGTATGCAAAGCTTCTGCCGATGGTGATGCAGCTTTCCCACGGAATACGCATCGGTTTTTCCGGAATGATGGTTTCCGGAGTTACATAGTTCTCATACGGACCGCCAACGGTACGGTCTGCGGAGATCAGCCACGGCTGATATTTTCTTGCTTCATCAACGATGCCGCCTAAGTCAATGTCCTGTTTGTTTGCTTTACATACCCAGCCTGCATCCAGCCACAGAATATCGATTCGGCCGAATTTGGTCATCAGCTCCAGAATCTGGTTGCGGGTAAAGTCAACGAAACGTTTCCATTTCTCCGGGTTTTTCTTTACTTTATAGGACGGGTTACGGCCATGGTCATAGCCGTCAGCCAGTCTGTCTTCCCAGTAATCCGGGCAGCTCCAGTCTGCTTTGGAGAAGTAGGTTGCGATTGCCAGTCCGCGTTTTCTGCCCGACTCAAACAGCTCTTTACATACGTTTGCATACTTATGGGTATGGAACGGACAGTCTTTGCCGGTTACTTTATAATCGGTATACTCGGTATCGAACATACAGAAACCGTCATGGTGTTTGGTAGTGAAGATCATGTACTTAAAGCCACCGTCAGCCATTACCTGAGTCCACTCATCCGGATTGAAACGGATCGGGTTGAAGGTCTTGTTCAGATCAAAGTACTCGCGTTTGAAGTCTTTACGCTCTTTCTGCCAGGTATTCATTCTTGCAGTCCACGGCTCGTCACAAACGCCCCAGGACTCGGTGATACCAAGCTGAGAGTAGATGCCCCAATGCATCATAAAGCCCAATTTCTGATCTCTGAACCACTCCATACGCTCTTTGATCAGCTCTTCCGGCGGTTCAACATAATTTTCTTCCGGGCTGTAGTTATGATGGTAAAAGTCCTCTTCTTCTTCGTCTTCCTCTTCCTCGAGAACGACTTCTTCCAGTTTTAATTCCTCTGCCATTGATATTTCCCCCTTTTTTTCTATTGCGGCAATATTGCCACACCTTTACTATATCAAAAAATCAGCAAGAATACAATGGGCATTCTTGCTGATTTTTATTGAGATATTTTGACATCAATAGATTCCGATAAAGCTTAAGGTCGAGCAGACACGGGAATCTTTGATCTTTACAACGATCTTACCGGTCTCGATCGGCTCAAATTTCACGATTCTCTTATAACCGACCACCGTTCCGCTGTAAACCGTTTTTTCCGTACCGTCTGCCAGAACTGCGACGATCTCAAACGCTTCGATACGCTGACTGCATTTGATGTTCTCCTGCAGTACCACATGGGATACGGTCTGCGGCAGATCAAATTCCACTGCAACCTCTACTGCGGACACACCGTCGTTTGCTTTATAGTATGCATCATACCCCGGCTCTTTGGCATTTTCGATACCGTAACCTTCTTCCTCATCCGATGCGGTGAAACAAGCATCTGCAGCCAGATTGACCGCAAAGGTTTCTCTTAAGTAATCACCGATCTCCTGCAGACGTTTTACATCGTTTTCATGGAACAATCCGTCACGGTTCGGCGGAAGATTTAATAAGAAAGTACCGTTGCCGCCGACTGAGTTGTAATAAATGTGCAGCATGGTTTCAAGGCTTCTGACCTTATCGTCCTCACTTGCATGGTAGAACCAGCCCGGACGGATCGATGTATTGACTTCAGCCGCATACCAGATCAGATCGGTCTCATCTTTAAGTACTTCACGGCTGCCGAGGTCGCGGTCGGTAGAGGTGATCTTGCGCTGACGGAATTCTTCATCATCCGACTGCTGGCTGAGTGCGGACACACGCTCTGCCATTGCCAGTCTTGCCGGAACAACACTCCATTCACTCTCACGGGTATCACCTGCTTCATTACCGCACCAACGGACATCCGGTCCACAGACATTGATGCAGGCATTCGGCTGTAATTTACGGATCAATGCGTAGTAGCGATCCCAATCATACACCTGTTTCTTTCCGTTGGGGCCTTCACCGCATGCACCGTCAAACCACACCGAGAATACTTCACCGTATTCAGTCAAAAGTTCGGTCAGCTGATTGCAGAAATAATCGTTATATTCTTCCGTACCGTATAAGCGACTGTTTCTGTCCCACGGGGAGAGATACACACCGAATTTGATGCCGCCGCGTGCACAGGCTTCGGCAACTTCTTTGACGATGTTGCCCTTGCCGCCTTTGAACGGGCTGGCACTGATGTTATGGGTATTATACTTACTCGGCCAGAGGCAGAAACCGTCATGATGCTTACAGGTCAAGATCAAACCGCGCATACCTGCTGCTTTGACTGCATCGACCCACTGATCCGCATCGAATTTGACCGGATGGAAGATCGCCGGATCTTCGGTGCCGTCACCCCATTCCTTATCCGTATAGGTGTTGACGGTAAAATGCACAAATGCATAGAATTCAAGCTGCTGATGTGCAAGCTGGCGCTCACTCGGTACTACTTTTACAAGTTCTAAATCAGTCATAATATTATCCCCCTATATCATTCTGCCGGATCCAGCATCGGTCCGCACTCCAGATAGGTCACCGGTATCTCCTCGACCTTCGGCTGCAGCCACTGCGCCAGATATTCCATACCGGCGGTTTCGCTTTCCTGATGTCCGATCACAAATAAAGTGATCGGTTTTCCCATTGCATTGGCATCTCTGACGTATGCGGAAGTCTCCCATTCGTTGATCTCACCGCATACCAAGATCTCCGGATCGTATTTACTTGCCAGCGAGATCTGCGGCTTACCGCCGACCGAACCGACAAAAAATCCGATTTTGCGTGCATATCCTTCGGTATCGCCCACCATGCGGATCACTTTACATCCAAGTTTCTCCTTCAGCAGGTCGTAAAAATCTTTTTTGGAAATCACCTTTTCGATCAGTACATCGAATGCACTCTCATAGCTTGCTTCCGCTGCCAGACCAAGTTTTTCCAATACACCCTGTACGATCATATCCGGCTGAAACAGATGCATCATATCGTGTAAACGCCATACCGCAATGCCGTAATCTTCCAGCAATTGCTTTTTGTAGCGGTATACCGCATCGGTCTGCTGCCAGGAGGTATCGTCAAGACCGTGATAATAGGTCGGTTCATGGGTAATGATAAAGTTGATTCCCCGTTTTTTGGCCTCTTCGATCACCGGAATGGTCGCCATGAAAGTACATCCGATACCGGTGATCTCGGCATTCGGATCTCCTGCGTACAAAAGATCGACCGTTGTTCCAAGCGTACCTTCTTTTTCCAATAATTTCAAAAGGCTCTTTTCCGCAAGCGTTTCACCGAGTTCATGATAAATATCCGGCTTCTGCGCAGCCATATACAGCGCGAGCGCATCTGCCTGCAGCGCAAAGTTGGAAAACAGATTCATCGCCTGTCCGACTTTGGCAGGATGATTTCCGGCATAATCTGCCAACAGATTGCGCGGTTTTCTCTCTTTCGCAAGACTTTTGATGACCAGCGCCATGCATTCTCTGACCTTCATATTCTTTCTCCTCTATCCCAAATGAAAACCTTTTTCTATTCTGATTCCGGAAATATCATAACCGGACAACAGCAAACACGCAAGCACCGTGACCACTGCAGCAATGCTGACGACCGCCAACAGGATCTTTGTCTGTTTATCCATTACGATCCCTCCCTTCTTAAGTATAGTATACCTTGAATCCTTTTTGATGTCAATGAAAATTCCTGTCGAAAGCAAAAACTCCGCCCGATATCGGGCGGAGCCGCTTTTATTCCACGGTAAATTCCAGTGCATATTTCTGCTCGGTATAGACACCGGTTTCCACAAAATCCATCACCGATTTTTTAATACGGTATTCGCCCGGTTCCAAGCTGCCGTACATCCAATTCCAAAGCACCGGCAGTTCAAACGAACCCTCCGACGGGATACCGTATCCGATGCTGTTGAAAGCGTATTCGCCTTCGGCAGGCAGCGGTATTAATTCTTTCCAGCCGTTATCGGTCTTTTTCTCCAAAGCAAACCACTCACCGGTCATCAGTTCCCCTTTGACATTCCCACCGGATTGTGTAAAAAGCACCGTCATACCGTCCGCTGTCACCGCCTTTGCAGTCAGCGTAAGACCCCAGTCTTCGACTGTAGCCTCCTCATATGCCTGCTCGGCAACGGATGCAGCGACCATTCTGCTTCCGACATACATGGTCACTTCCTCAATCGCCGCGCCGGAGCCGGTATCACACATTTCTACCGCTACTCGGTAGAAGATACCGCGGTATGTACCCGATCCGCCGTCATCTGCCAATACAGATGCTTTTGCAAAGACCGGCGTTTTCAGCCGCAGCGTTCGGCAATAGTCGGTCACAAAAAATACGGCACACAGCAAGAGTACTCCCGCTAAAACGGCTGCCGTGATCCTGATTGCTTTTTTCTTCATACAAATCCCCCTTAACATGACAGGTGCGGATAAAACACCCGCACCTGCCGACAAGTTTATTTCATCTTACGGAACACATCCGAAAAAGCGGTTTCGATATCGTCCGCGTTGTCCGCAATGACAAGCAGCATATAGTCGCCGTTTTCGATGATGCGGTAATCCTTGACCAGATCATACTGATCCGGCAGATATCGCTCGAAGTTTTTCTCCATCGCCGCCTGATATTTCATCAGCTCGGCTCTGGCCTCCTCTTTTTTACCGTCTTTGACCTTAACACCGATGACCGAAGTGGCGTGTACATTCGCTTTCGGAACACGGCCGTAATACTCGTCAAAGTTCGAGAAGTCCATGTCGTATGCGGTGGTCATCGTTTCCTCATCGATCGGATCGAGCCAATCATCAACACCGTTCATCACATCGTGATACACGTTGTCGATGCTCTCCCGCAGTGAGAAACCGCCGTTGTTGGCATCGTTTTGCATACCGTTATCCGACGAAGTTCCGTTATTGTCCGATGAGGTACCGTTATCGTCCGGTGCAAGGATCGAGCTGTTTTGCTCCGAGGAAGTCGGTCTTTGCGAATTGGAATCTGTGTTTTCATTCCGTCTGCCGCATCCGACCAGCAATACCGATAAAATCAGCATCACCGCAAGCGGCAGCAGAAGCAATTTTGATTTACGCATCTTGATTTACCCCTTTCTGTCCGGCAGATGCCGCGACAGTCTTAGTCTAAATCAAATTGCCCCAAATATGCAAAGTCGCTTCGGCTGTATGCGTAAATACAGTGATCGGAAAGCAGATACACCGTTTCATCGATATAAATGCCACGCTGAACACGGTAGATGTTGTAGTAGTTGTAATTGTATTGCGTTGTCTTCTCGGAATTCCAGTCAAGACCGGAAGATTTATCCAGAAAATCCAGTTCTTTGACTACATTCAGTTTACCGTTCTCCACCTGAAATGCTACAAAGCCGTTAAACTGCTCCACACCGTTTTCATAGCGGTAGATCGGAAGTCCGACAATGCCGTTCTTTGCGTCGCTGTAATATGCTTTATGCGTCTCACCCGCAAGCGATGCACTGTCACCGTATAGGATCTTGACATCCGCAAGCTTCGGTTCGCACGGATCGGAAACATCGAACAGATTGACGCGCATACCGTCAACAAAACCGTTTTCGTCCGCATTTCGACCCACACCGATCAGATAATTTTCGCCGACCGGGTAAAGATACTCACTGTATCCCGGGATTTTCAACTCACCTTTTACCTTGATGTTCAAAACATCTGACAGATCCAGTACAAACAGCGGATCGGTCTGATAGAAGGTGACCAGATAAGCGGTGTCGCCCATAAATTTGCAGGCATAGATATCCTCACCTTCCGCCAATCCGGTCAGCTCGGAAACCGTCTGCAGCGAACGGTCGAGTACCGTTATGCGGCAGGCTTTGGTATCGGTGGTCGCAATACGCAGCATACCGTCATGTTCATCCGCAGAGAACTGATTGAGCATTCTGCCCTTAACGCTTCCCTGCGCATAAGCGATCGCTTTTCCGTTTTCCAGCACAAAGCTGTTGACGGTGGTATAAAATTCATAGATCATCTGATTTGCGGCACCGTCCATATAACGGTTGCTGCCCGCAAAAACATACAGGGTATCTTCGGTGCAGTAAACCTGTGCCGCAGAGCTGCCGAGCACCGAAGTGACCTGCAGCGCAGACGGGTCTTCACCGAAGCGATAACCGCTGACGGTGGTATAACGCATCACGGTATCGTCACAGCCGGAGATATACATCTCATCGGTGGTGACCAGACGTGCTTCTCCGTCATTCCATACCGTAGGGATAAAGGTCTGCGGATCTTCGTACTCGCGGTAGATCGAAAGGGTTTTCTGCGAGGTGACAATATACAAAGTACCGTCGGTCACACGGGCGGAAACAAAATCGCCCTCCTGCGCATAGCTGCCCGCTTCGACCAATCTGCCTTTGACCACATCGAATAACAGCACCGTGATCTGGCTGTTTTTGATGCCGTAATGCTGCCCGATCACCGCAATGTGATCTTCATACAAGAACATTTCCTGCAGATACGGATGATCTTGAAAGCGTTCGATCAGGTCAACCGAATCAGTCTTGGTCAGACTGCCGTCTTCTGCGACCTGCATACAGTTTAACACACTGCTTGCAGACAGCACATATACAAAACGGCCGTCGGTCTTGATGATATCACCCTCCTGTACATTCCGGACCTGATTGTTGGTATCGGAAAATTCACCTTTGGTCATGGTATCATTGGTTGCCGTTTCGGGGGCTTCCTCTTCGACAACGGCTTCTGCCAAATCATCCGCCGTTTTCTCAACCACATACCAAATATCCTGACGGTCATTCTTCTCCGCCTGTTTTCTCAGTTCGGTCAAATAGGTAATGATCGGCGTATAGTCATCCGGTGCAACGCCCTCGCTTTCCGCAACGGTC
>JBGUUN010000369.1:0-8924 GCA_045133555.1 Oscillospiraceae bacterium | reverse complement strand
CGATAGCCTGCATTTCCCTTGACAAAGATCTTTCCGCCGCGCATGGCATAGCCTGCGGCATCGCCGATATTGCCGTGCACAATAATTCTGCCATCATTCATTGTATCGCCGACGGCATCCTGCGCGTTGCCGTTTACAATGATCTCTGCGCCATTGAGATATGCGCCGAGCGCATTCCCGGGAACGCCGTCAATGGTGACCGTTCTCCTTTGCATGCCGGCGGCAATAAACCGCTGTCCGAGACAGTTATGGATCCGACAGTCTTCCGTTGTAGCGCGAATTTTTTCATTTAAAGCTGTATAATCCAGCTTATCCGCATATATGACCATAGTATATCATACCTCCGAGCAATTTTCCAGCATATTTTTCATGTTCTTTCACTCTCCTGCATGTGATATGCCGAGAATTTGAAGCTCTCGGTCCGTCAAACCAATGCCGCGCAGCATCAGACGGTTGCCGCGGAGCGCTTCGATCGAGTTGATACCCATACCACCCATCAGTTCCTTGATCTCATGCTGCCAAGCAGTCATTAAATTGACAAGGCGCTCGCTGCCGACATCGGGGTTGAGCCGTTTTACGAGTTCGGGACGCTGGGTCGCAATACCCCAGTTGCATTTGCCGCTTTGGCAAGTACGGCAAAGGTGACAACCGAGCGCAAGCAGTGCCGCGGTGGCTACATAGCAAGCATCCGCACCGAGCGCGATCGCTTTTACAACATCCGCTGCGCTGCGAATGCTACCGCCCACGACCAGCGAGACATTATCGCGGATGCCTTCGTCGCGAAGGCGTTGATCCACCGCTGCCAGTGCAAGTTCAATCGGAATACCTACGTTATCACGGATTCTGGTAGGCGCTGCACCCGTGCCCCCGCGGAATCCGTCAATGGCGATAATGTCGGCTCCGCTGCGTGCAATACCGCTCGCGATCGCTGCAATGTTATGTACGGCTGCAACTTTTACAATGATCGGTTTTTTATATTCGGTTGCTTCTTTGAGTGAGTAGACAAGCTGTCGCAAGTCTTCAATGGAATATATATCGTGATGCGGCGCGGGAGAGATCGCATCCGATCCCTCAGGGATCATACGCGTGCGGGAAACATCACCGACGATTTTCGCACCGGGCAGGTGTCCGCCGATGCCGGGTTTCGCGCCCTGCCCCATTTTGATCTCGACCGCCGCACCTGCCTCCAGGTAGTCCTTATGAACGCCGAAACGTCCGGAAGCGACCTGTACGATCGTATTTTCGCCGTAGCAATAGAAATCCTCATGGAGACCGCCCTCACCGGTGTTGTAATAGATGCCGAGCTTGGTGGCGGCTCTTGCTAAGCTCTCGTGTGCGTTGTAACTGATCGAGCCATAGCTCATCGCCGAAAACATCATGGGCATGGCAAGTGAAAGCTGCGGCGGCATTTCACAATTCAGCTTTCCGTTTGCATCACGGGTGATCTTGTTGGGCTTTTTGCCAAGAGATACGCGGGTTTCCATCGGCTCACGAAGCGGGTCGATCGGAGGGTTAGTGACCTGCGATGCATTGATCAAAATTTTATCCCAATAGACAGGCAGCGTTTTCGGATTTCCCATCGAAGAAAGCAAAACGGCACCGCTGTTTGCTTGTTTATAGATCTCTTTGATGGTATCATCCTGCCAGTTGGCATTTTCTCGAAAACAGCAATCGCTCTTTACGATTTTCAGCGCTCGCGTCGGGCAAAGCGATACACAGCGCTGACAGTTTACGCATTTTGTTTCATCGGCGAGCATCACCTTGCCGTCTGCATCATAACTGTGTACATCGTTGGCACACTGTCGCTCGCAAACGCGGCACCGGATGCAGCGGGCGTCATTTCTGACGACCTCAAATTCCGGATATATGAATTCGGTTCCCATTAAAACGAACCCTCCTTTACTGTTACAATGACAGGTTCACCGCCTGCGGGTGCATAGATATTTTCAGCATCCGGTTCCATGGTGCGGATGGCTGCTTCTTCGCTGGCGATAAACACTTTGTCATCCTTTTCACCAACTACCATGGAGCGAAGTTTCAGGCGATCGTTGAGCGCCATCAAACCGCCGTCATAGCCGAATACAATGGAAAAAGGTCCGGTGATCAGCAGGCTCGGAAATGCCGTGCGAAGATAGGTCAGTTTTTTGCATTCTTCTTCGGATTTACGGCTGATCGTACTCCAAAACGGTGCTGCAATGACCGAAGCGGCTTCTTCCAGCGAAAGCCCCTGTACGCGAAGGAGATAATCCATAATATAGGTAATTACTTCGGTATCGGTCTGCAACGTACATTTGTAGCCGAACATTTCGATAAAGCGGCGATTGGCGTCATAGGAGGAAATCTCACCGTTATGTACGATGGAATAGTCCAGCAATGTGAACGGATGCGCACCTCCCCACCAGCCGGGGGTGTTTGTGGGATAGCGGCCATGTGCCGTCCAGGAATACCCTTCGTATTCTTCCAATTTATAAAAGACGCCGACGTCCTCGGGAAAACCGACTGCTTTAAAAGTACCCATATTCTTACCACTGGAGAAAACATAAGCACCATGCATTTCGGTATTGATCTTCATTACCGTTCGTGCTACAAACTCTTTTTCATCGAGCTGCATGGAAGCGAGAACCGATTGCAGCGGAGCGACAAAATATCTCCAAATAATAGGTTCATCGGTAATAGACGGAATTTTTCGAGTCGGAATGATCTCGGATTTTACGATCTCAAATCTTTCTTTTAAAAACTGTTCACAACTTTTACGCGTTTCTCTATCATTATAAAAGAGATGCAACGCATAAAATTCCTTGTATTCCGGATATATACCGTATCCTGCAAATCCGCCGCCGAGACCGTTTGAACGATCGTGCATAGGTTTCATAGCATTCGCGACCATATCGCCGGGCATTCTTTTTCCTTCCTTAGAAATAACAGCGGCGATCGCGCAGCCTGAGGGGATTCGCACTTGACCTTCTAATTTCATGTCGGTTCCTTTCCTTTCGGAGATAATAAAAGAAAGGCGCTCACAAAAAGCAGCCAATGCTGCTTTTTCATGAACGCCTTTGCTCATCTGCAAGTATTATACACACAATCTTGCATTTTGTCAACTGTTTTATTATAAAAAACTCAAAATTTGCAAGAAAAAAATAAAGAAATTTCAAAAAAGGTCTTGACAAGACAAATATAGTGCTGTATAATGGGCACATCAAGGCAAAGGCGTCTTTGAGGTTGATCCCTCGAAGACGCCTTTTTACTTTTTATTAACGCATTTTATGCAAAAGGAGATTTTACTATGGGAACTGTATCTGAGTATTTTGGCTGTTTGGTCTTTGATGACAGAGTTATGAAAGCCAACCTGTCCGCAAAAGTGTACCAGTCGCTCAAGAAAACAATTGATGAGGGAGCGAAACTGGACATTAGCGTTGCAAATGCTGTTGCAAATGCTATGAAGGATTGGGCAGTTGCCAACGGTGCTACTCATTACACCCATTGGTTCCAGCCGCTCACCGGAGTCACCGCTGAGAAGCATGACAGCTTCATTTCCCCGGCACCCGACGGCGGCGTGATAATGGATTTTTCCGGCAAAGAACTGATCAAAGGTGAACCGGACGCCTCCTCCTTCCCCTCCGGAGGACTGAGAGCAACATTCGAGGCGAGAGGATATACCGCATGGGATCCTACTTCGTATGCATTTATTAAAGGAAAGACATTATGCATCCCCACTGCATTCTGCTCCTACGGCGGCGAAGCACTCGACAAGAAAACGCCTCTGCTCCGCTCGATGGAAGCGCTCAATAAACAAGCGCTCCGCATTTTGAAGCTGTTTGGCAACGACACTGTGAAATGTGTTCGTACTTCGGTCGGTCCCGAGCAGGAATACTTCCTTGTAGATAAGGAAATGTACGATAAGCGCCGCGACCTTCGTTTCACGGGTCGTACCCTCTTCGGTGCAAAGCCGCCGAAGGGACAGGAAATGGATGACCACTACTTCGGTGTTATCAAGCCCCGTGTTGCAGCATTCATGGAAGAGTTGAACGAGGAGCTTTGGAAGCTGGGAATCCTGGCAAAGACCGAGCACAACGAGGTTGCTCCTGCACAGCACGAGCTTGCTCCGATCTATTCCACTACGAACATTGCAACCGACCATAACCAATTGACCATGGAGATCATGCAAAAGGTTGCTTCCAAACACGGTTTGGTTTGCCTGTTGCATGAAAAGCCGTTTGCAGGCGTCAACGGCAGTGGTAAGCACAACAACTGGTCGATGGCTACCGATACCGGTGTAAACCTTCTCTCTCCCGGTGAGACCCCGTACGAAAATGCACAATTCCTCCTTTTCCTGTGCGCGGTCATTAAGGCGGTGGATGATTATCAGGATCTGCTCCGCATTTCGGTTGCTACCGCAGGAAACGACCACCGTCTCGGCGCTAACGAAGCACCTCCCGCAGTGGTTTCGATCTTCCTTGGTGACGAGCTGAACGCAGTACTCGAAGCAATTGAGACCGACACTCCCTACAACGGTACCGAAAAGACCACGATGAAACTTGGAGTTGATGTTCTGCCGAAGTTCCCGAGAGATACTACGGACCGTAACCGTACTTCCCCGTTCGCATTCACCGGCAACAAGTTTGAGTTCCGTATGCTCGGTTCTTCTAACAGTATCGCTTGTGCAAACATCATGCTGAACAGCGCAGTTGCAGAAAGTCTGAAGATTTATGCCGACAGACTGGAGCAAGCAGAAGACTTTGAAACTGCCCTGCATGAGATGATCCGCAAGACCATTAAGGATCACAAGCATATCATTTTCAACGGCAACGGCTACGACGATTCTTGGATCAAAGAAGCTACAGAAAAGCGCGGCTTGCTGAACTATCGCACGACTCCCGACTGCGTACCGCACCTGCTCGACAAGAAGAATGTCGATATGCTCACTGCACACGGTGTATTCTCCGAAGCAGAACTGAAATCGCGTTGCGAAATTACGCTTGAAAACTACTGCAAGACTGTTAAAATTGAAGCATGCACCATGGTGGATATGGCAAGAAAAGAAATTCTGCCTGCAGTTGAAGCCTATGCATTTGCGCTTTCCAAAACCGCCGCTGCGAAAAAGGCTTTGGATTCCGGCATCACTTGTGGTTATGAAAGCGGTCTCGTAAAGAAACTGTCCGTTCTTGCTGACAGTATCGCGGTAAAAACCGATGAACTTGAGGACGCCCTGTTGCAACTGAAATCGGCAAGCGATGTGGAAGCGGAATCCGAAGCAATCCGTGATGTACTTCTCGTAAAGATGAGCGAACTTCGCGTAGTCTGCGATGAAGCAGAAACAATAACCGCTGAAAAGTATTGGCCCTTCCCGACATACGGCGACCTGCTCTTCGGCGTCAGATAAATCAATACATAAATCAGTTTTGGACATAATTTAAGGAGATGATTTATATGGTAATGGAGGAAATTACCAAACTTGTACAGGAAACTGTCAACACAGAAGTATTCGGCGTCTGGTTTTTGATCGGCGCAGCACTGGTATTCTTTATGCAGGCAGGTTTTGCTATGGTAGAAACCGGCTTTACAAGAGCAAAGAACGCCGGCAACATCATCATGAAGAACCTGATGGACTTCTGTATCGGCACGGTTGTATTTGTGTTGCTCGGTTTTAGCTTGATGATGGCTGAAGATTATGTATTCGGCATCATCGGTATTCCTAACCTCAATATCTTCACTGACTTCGGTGGTTTTATCGAGGAAAACGCATCCAGCTTTGTATTTAACCTTGTATTCTGTGCTACCGCTGCTACGATCGTTTCCGGTTCGATGGCAGAAAGAACAAAGTTTGTTTCCTATTGCATCTATTCCGGTGTAATTTCTCTCTTTGTATACCCGATCGAAGCCGGTTGGGTTTGGAACTCGCAGGGATGGCTTGTACAGCTCGGATTCCATGATTTTGCAGGTTCGGCAGCAATTCACACCGTAGGCGGTTTGACCGCTTTGATCGGTGCAATCATGGTGGGTCCTCGTCTCGGCAAATATGTAAAAGACAAATCCGGTAAGGTCACTAAGGTCAATGCAATTCCCGGTCACTCTATTACCCTTGGCGCACTCGGTTGTTTCATCCTTTGGTTCGGTTGGTACGGCTTCAACGGTGCGGCTGCATGGGATGGCACTTCTCTCGCATCTATCTTCCTTACTACGACCATCGCTCCTGCAGTTGCTACCTGTACTACGCTGATCTTCACTTGGATCAAAAACGGTAAACCCGATGTTTCCATGTGTCTCAACGCTTCTCTGGCGGGTCTTGTCGGTATTACGGCAGGCTGCGACGCACTTGATGCAATCGGTGCAACTGTTGTCGGCGTTGTATCCGGTATTCTGGTTGTTGTTGTTGTTGAATTTCTGGATCTCAAATTACATATTGATGACCCCGTCGGTGCTGTCGGCGTTCACTTTGCAAACGGTATCTGGGGTACCCTTGCAGTAGGTCTTTTGGCTAACCCCGATGCTCCCGCAGGTTTGGAAGGTCTCTTCTATACCGGCAGTGCTAAACTCTTCGGTGTTCAGGTGCTCGGTATCGTCGCTATCATGGCATGGACTGCAGTGATGATGACCATTACTTTCGTAATTATCAAGAAAACTATCGGTCTCCGCGTTTCTCCCGAAGAAGAAATCAAAGGACTTGACTCCACCGAGCACGGTCTGCCCAGTGCATATGCAGACTTTGTTCCCGCGGTTGAAAGCCTCGACTATGGTTTTGCAGATGCTGTTGCAGTAACCGGTGAAACTCCCGTTGCGGAAGCAATCCCTGTTAAGAAGGTTCCCACCTTTGCAGAAGCAGACGGTACTGCTCCCAAGTTTACAAAGGTAGAAATCATCTGCAAGGAAGCAAAATTTGATGCCCTCAAGCGTGCGATGACCGATCTCGGCATCACCGGCATGACTGTATCCCACGTTCTCGGATGCGGTCTGCAGAAGGGTAAACCCGAATACTACCGCGGCGTTGAAGTAGAAGCATCGCTTCTGCCGAAGGTACAGGTAGATATCGTCGTCAGCAAGATCCCCGTTCGCAGTGTAATCGAAACGGCTAAGAAGGTGCTCTACACCGGCCATATCGGCGACGGCAAGATCTTCGTATACGATGTTGAGAACGTTGTCAAAGTTCGTACCGGCGAAGAAGGCTACGATGCTTTGCAAGATGTTGAATAAATTCTAATGAAACCAACGCGAGCATGCCCGCACAATGCGGGGATGCTTGCGTTATGGTTATATTTAACGGAGGAAATCACAATGTGTTCCATTATTGGTTACTGCGGTACATGCGCAGATATAGAAAGTTTCAGATCCGGTTTTGCGCAGACAATTTCCCGCGGCCCCGATGATACAAGAATCGTGGATACGGGAAAGGGCCTGCTTGGTTTTCATCGCTTGGCGATCATGGGGCTGACTCCCGAAGGGATGCAGCCTTTTTCCCTTGCAGGGAGCTATGTTGTATGCAACGGCGAGATCTACGGTTTTGAAAAATTAAAAAAGCAGCTCTCTGCTAAATATACATTTGCAAGCGATTCGGACTGCGAGATCCTGCTGCCGATGTATAAGGAATACGGCACCGACATGTTTGCAATGCTGGATGCCGAATTTGCCTGCATCCTTTATGATGGCGAAAAGCAGGAATATATCGCAGCAAGAGATCCGATCGGCATTCGCCCGCTCTATTACGGCTACGATACAAACGGCGTGATCGTGTTTGCAAGCGAACCGAAAAACTTAGTAGAACTGGTTGACAAAATTTTGCCCTTCCCTCCCGGACATTATTATAAAGACGGCAAATTTATTTGCTACTGCGATATCGCAAAAGTAGACACGGTTTGCCATGATGATCTCGAAACGGTCTGCAAAAACATCCACGACAAACTGGTGTCAGGCGTTGAAAAGCGTCTGATCGCCGATGCAAAAGTCGGTTTTCTGCTTTCGGGCGGTCTGGATTCCTCGTTGGTATGCGCCATCGCTGCAAAGAAAAGTAAAACGCCGATCAAAACTTTTGCGATCGGCATGAGCGAAGATGCCATCGACCTCAAATATGCGAAACAGGTCGCCGACTATATCGGCAGTGACCACAAAGAGATCTACATGACGCCTGACGAAGTTCTCTCCTCGCTGGAAACCGTCATTCATCTGCTTGGCACCTTTGATATCACCACGATTCGTGCCAGCATGGGCATGTATCTGATCTGCAAAGCAATTCACGAGCAAACCGATATTCGTGTACTGCTGACAGGTGAGATCTCCGACGAGCTGTTCGGATACAAATACACCGACTTCGCACCCAGCGCGTCTGCTTTTCAAACGGAGGCTGAAAAACGTATCCGTGAACTGCATATGTACGATGTACTACGTGCCGACCGATGCATCTCCGTAAATTCTTTGGAAGCAAGAGTACCGTTCGGCGATCTTGATTTTGTAAAATATGTCATGTCAATTGATCCCGAGATGAAGCTGAACAAATACGGCAAAGGCAAATACCTGCTCCGTCATGCGTTCGAGGGAGATTATCTGCCGGGCGAAATTTTATACCGCGAAAAAGCTGCATTTTCGGATGCCGTCGGTCACTCGATGGTAGACTACTTAAAGGAATATGCGGCAGGCTGCTATACCGATGAGGAGTTTGAAGAAAAGCGTAAACAATATACACACGCACAGCCGTTTACAAAAGAGTCCCTGCTCTATCGCGAAATCTTTGAAAAATACTATCCCGGTCAGGCAGAGATGATCGTTGACTTCTGGATGCCGAACAAATCCTGGGAAGGCTGCGATGTAAACGATCCTTCCGCCCGCGTACTGGCAAACTACGGCGACAGCGGAAAATAATAATAAAGGAAAACAGAGGTAAGCACGGTGGAAAAAATTCTTGTTTTGGATTTCGGCGGACAGTACAATCAGCTGAT
>JBGUUN010000368.1:0-4543 GCA_045133555.1 Oscillospiraceae bacterium | reverse complement strand
GTTAAGTCCGGGCTGCAGATCGCGGTATAAAGAAAGATACTCCTGTTTATTTGCTTTTCGATCCAAATGCTGCCGCTCCATCCGCAGTGAACGTATCTTCTCCCACTCCATACTATTCCTCCACGCTCCATTCTTTGAGCTCGATACAGACACCGTCACAGGTCGTTAAAGCCACTTCCAGCACATCCCGTTCGATCGGGAATACCGTTTCATACCAGGTTTTTGCACCGTCTATGATCGGTTTAGAAGCACCGATCGGCTCAAAAATATGCTTGGTGTGATAGCTTCCGTCCTCCATCAGACGTTTATTCTTTTCATTGGAAGCGTCCCAGACCACATACGCATTGCCGATGTTGTAACCCCAATAGATCGGGAAGCTTTCCTTACTTCGGTCGGCATAAACCACCTCATAGCTGCCGATCATAAATGCCTCCTGCTCGAGCTGATAACCGTCATAAAATCCTACATGCTCCATCATGGCATCGGTGGTGTGTACCACACGCAGATGCTTCCCGCTTAAAACATCCTTGTTCAGACGGTGATAGACCGCATCGGATGCCGTCTGAATGTTCTTCTCACGCTTGCTCTCATCGTACGCAGTATCATGGCAGGCAAGGCTGTTGTACGCCATACCGAATAATGCACCGTTATACTGCATGGTTGCAAGATCCGCTCTGCCCCAATGAGAATAGGAGTAACCCGATACACCGGCAGCAAGACGCTGCTTCAAATTCTTCATCTGGATCGCCTGGAAGTTTCCGTATACCTGGTATAAACCTTTTTCGGTGGTGTATCCGTCGGATTTTGCATCGACGCCCCAGCTCCAGTTCATAACCTCCAAATCGGACGGCATCATATCCATCGCACCCGATTTTTCTGCCACGAACCAACCTGTTGCATCCGGCTCTTTTTCCTTGATCTTCTCCCATTCCTCCATCGAATGACAGGAGAAGTTGTGTACCTCATAGACCTTATCTTTGACCGTTACGGTGCGTTTGCCGTCCCACGGATATCTGCGGTGCATCGCAGCATTGCCGCCATGCCAGGTCGGAATGATACCGTCACCCCAGATCATGGTCTTGATACCCTGTTTTGCCAGATAGTCATGCACGCGCACGATATGCCCGCCGAATAATTCTGCGGCAGATTTCTCTTTACAGCGCGGACACTGCCCGTATACATATGCTTCATCGTGACAGATGTTGATCCGCTTCGGTGCAAATACCTCGATCACCTCATCCAACACATCGAACAATAACGCATAATATCCTTCATTGGATGGGCAGGCATTGGTCGGCAGCGGCTCATCCGGACACTCCGCAAACTCCGGATGCGGGTATAATAAATAATCTGCATGCGAAAAACACGGCACCTCGGGAATGATCTCGATCCCCTGATCGGCACAGTACGCTGCAATCGCCTTTAATTCCTGCTTGGTCAGATAGCTTCCCTCACCGTTTTCGGTATGGATAGAGTCCTTCGGATAGATATAACTGCGCTGCAGCAGAATTCTCTTTCCGTTGAATTCATCACAGATCTTGCTGTATTCTTCCCAACCGCTGTTGATCTCGGGATGTTTTTCATACTCCATCGCACCGCCTATTTCAAGCATCAGCGCATTGTATCCGAAATCTGCCAAAAGATCAATGAACCGATAAAATTCTCCCAAGGTTTTCTTGCCCGGCAAAAAGGACTTAAAACATAAAAATTCTACCGATGCCTGTTTTGCCATTCCTTCAAAAACACGCTGCATCATTCTTCACCCTTTGCCCAACGTCTGCATTGCTCAATGCGTGCACCGCAAGGTGTATCTCCATGCTCCGGGTCACAGGAATACTGCGTCAAAAGTTCACACGGCATAACATCGCATTCTCCGCAATGCAGCAAGCCTTTCTCCTGACAGCAGACAGCCACCGGACATTCCCCGTGAAACGGATGCCCGTTTGTTTCAATGCAGCCGCCGCAA
The DNA here is from genome assembly GCA_045133555.1 of Oscillospiraceae bacterium. Lineage (GTDB taxonomy): Bacteria > Bacillota > Clostridia > Oscillospirales > Ruminococcaceae > JAHHTP01. The sequence continues at coordinate 2,577 of JBGUUN010000368.1, read as the reverse complement.
TTATACGGCTCTTTGAAACCACAACCCTCACAACGTAATCCACATCTGGTATCGATCATTTTTATTCCCCCTAAGCGGCTATTTGATTTCATTATACTCCCTATGATCCATCCTGTCAATGAAAAATCGGTATGGGCTTACCCATACTGATCTTTCTGCTATATCTCTTGAAATACCGAAATATCCGCCTCACCGTATAATTCCTCGTAATCTTCTCCCAGATAACAAGCAAACGAGGAAATATCCTCAAATCCGAGTCCGCGATAAAATGCGACATCCTCTTTGAATAACGCGCCGTTTACCGCAAATCTTGCAGGCGGCTTGGTCCATTTGGAGAAAAATGAGTTATCAAACCAGTATTCCAGTACTTTGGAATCTTTCTCACCGAAAAATTGCAGCAGCGCTTTTAAGTTTTCGATCTGCTCTTTCGGCATATCGCTGACCGGTTTGGTAAAGTCACGCTCGATCGGCGCATACTCCAGAAAGATACCATCTTCCGGTTTGACCGTCTGCGGTACTGCCATAAAGTCGTGATACGCAAGATACGCAAGCTTTGCTCCCGGAATCTCTGCACACAGCCGCTTGACCAGGTAGTTCATCACCGTCAACTGCTGATCCGAAGCCGAAAGTCCGTTGCAGCGCTCACAATGGCAGATACCACCTTTGATATCATCCATCCAGAAATAAAACTTCGGGTTGCTGCGGTATAAGCGTTTTGCATACCACACTGCACGGTCGCCGACCAAATCCAACGCACCCTGCTCGGAAACACAGAAATTGTACTCCGTGGTACGCACACCGTTCTCATCTTCTCTGAAATACTCCGGATGTGTCTCAAAATGCACACGCGGCAGCAAAAACTCTGCGGCATGCAGTTCATATTCCACTTCCAAACCTGCATCGATCGCCTTATCGATCAATGCACGAAACTCCGCCTGCTCGCAAAGCTCCCCCAACCGTTCAGCCGTTGCACAGGATACCGGACCGCCGACCGGATGCAATGCTAAAATATCACAGCCGACCTCTTTTGCGCGTGCGATCCATTTTTCACTTAATTCTTCGGGATGGATCAATAAGGACTTTTTCATTATATTCTCCTTACCGGATGATCGGCGCATAACTCTGATCAACGGTGATCACACAGATGTATTTACTGTCGATCATTTTGACACGCTCAGCGATCATACGTTTTAACTCTTCATCCTCAATTTTTACTTCAAGCGGTTTCACACAGTCAAACACCAGGTTGGTGTGGGTCGGACCCGGTACAACACGCAGATCATGGATCGTTAAGCGCTCATCGATGCCTTTGACCGCTGTCTCTACCTGTTTGCGGATGTCGTTGGTAATCGGATCTTTGGTCAGGATCGGATCGTAGTGGATGATGATGTTTAAGCCTTCCTCCAGGAAATCCTTCTCGATATTGTCGATCAGATCATGGCTGAACAAAACATCTTCCTCAGCCGCCATCTCGATATGTACACTCGCAAATTTACGGCACGGACCGTAGTCATGTACCATCAGGTCATGCATACCCAAAACACCCGGATAGGAAAGCAGCTTGTCGCGGATGCGCTCGATCTCCTCTGCATCCGGAGCAGAACCAAGCATCGGATCGATGGTCTCCTTTAACATACGAACACCGCTGATCAAAATGAAAATGCTGACTGCCAGACCGATGTAGCCGTCCAGGTCCACATTGACAAAGTGCGAGATCACAGCTGCCAATAATACCGCCACGGTGGTAAACGCATCGTTACGGCAATCGGCTGCGGTTGCAAGCAGCGCCTGCGAGCGGATCAACATGCCGGTTCTGCGATTGAAAAACAGCATCCAGAATTTCATCACGACCGATGCACATAAGATCAAAATGCTCGGTAAACTCAATACGACCACACTCGGATTTAAGATTTTGTCAAAGCTCGACTTGAACAATTCCACGCCGACTACCAAAACAAGTGCCGCAACCACCAATGCGGATAAATACTCATATCTGCCGTGTCCGTACGGGTGATCCTTATCCGCAGGGCGTTCGGCAAGCTTAAAGCCGATCAGGCTGATGATACTCGAAGATGCATCTGCCAGATTGTTGAACGCATCCGCCATAATGGAAACCGAAGCACTCAGCCAACCGACAAACAGCTTTAAGCCGAATAAGATCAGATTGCAGACGATCCCCACAAAACCGGATAATTTTCCGTATGCACCGCGGACTTTGGGGTCCTCGGTATTCCGATATTCTTTCACAAATTTACGAATCAAAAAGTTTGTCATATAATCCTCCAGCCAATGTTTTGTTTCATTATACACCCTATAAAAGAAAATATCAAGTGAAAAAGAGGAGGACCCGATCAACGGATCTTCCTCTTATGTATCAAAGCACTCTACTGAAAATATCATCGGTATCGCCGCCGTAATTGATAAGCGTATCGATTTTTTCATAGCCGTATTTCTCATAAAATCCACTCATATCCGATGGAATGTAAACGGTGATAAAACCGTTGGCTTTTGCGTATTCTTCCGCCGCTTTGATCAGTTTCCCGGCAATACCTCTTCCACGGAATACCTCATCGACAA